>JAHDGP010000005.1:6104-19970 GCA_020627525.1 Bacteroidota bacterium | reverse complement strand
GCTCCTGTAAGCATACTAGATGTCTTTTATCACATCTTTTAGTTTTTTTCTTTTAAGGCGTTACAATAGAAAATGTACCACCTTTTGAATCACAAGCATAAACGTCTCCACATGTAACTATGTTTTTAAAGCACATTATTATATTTTCGGTGTATGTGTAGTCACCAATAACATAATCGACTCTTACTGCTATATTAGTATTTGTTCCATCATTAGGAAACTCTACATAAGATTTTACACTCGGACTACTATTTACATCCCAAGAAGCTTGGATAATATTGTAATCTAATCCGAAGTAATTGGGATTTCGTGCCAATTCAACTCTCACATTGTCAGCGTCCCAAGACGCAACAAGGTAAATGGAAACTTTTCTATCTAAGCAACCTGAACCAAAAGTAGTCAGTTTCTTATCATCTATTAGGTCTAAATACTTTACGCCTTTTTTATTGGAGTAATTTTCTAGGTCGGATCCATCTTGAATTAAATTATTAGAATAACTAATTGCATTGGGGGTATCTTTATCAAGCAAATCTGTTGTTTTTTCACATGATGAAAAAACAAACGCAAGAATTGCTATCAAAAAATAAATTCTCTTGTTCATAAAATTTATTTTTTAATTAGTAACTGAATAAATATGCTCCTAAAATAGAAAAGATTGAAAATATTTTCAACCACATAATTATTACCTTTTCTAGGGATATATCTATTTATTGAATATATCAATAATTTGTAATTTTCTGAAATTTAGTAGGTTCAGTTTTTATTTAACAAATTATTTTTCTATTTAAAGTTTTAACTTTTCAAACGGTTGGTCAATAAATAAAATTCGATTTCAGCCATAACGCCAAGCCAAATATTACTCGAAAGGTCTGAAAAACACCTATTTAAATACATCTATATAATATTAAATGCTAATTTGTTAATATGTTGACTTATTTTTGTTAAATTTATTTTTCAAGCGCCAAAGATCGA
Source organism: Bacteroidota bacterium (assembly GCA_020627525.1). Taxonomy (GTDB): domain Bacteria; phylum Bacteroidota; class Bacteroidia; order Chitinophagales; family UBA2359; genus JAHDGP01. Next base: position 18,998 of record JAHDGP010000005.1, on the reverse strand, counting down.
TTTTTGATTGATCAATTTATAATTCAATTCCTTTAGTATGTTAAACGTTTTATTGGTTGAAGATAATCTTATAAACGTAAAACTTGTAGAAGAAGCTTTAAAAAAAGTTGATTACCCTGTTTCTGTCGAATCTGTTCAAGATGGAGAAGCAGCTATTGACTTTTTGACTAGTCAGCATGAGACTGGAAGCGTTTTTAAGCCTCAAATAATTTTACTGGATAAAAATATGCCAAATATGGATGGTATAGAGTTTTTGACATTTATTAAAAAGGAGAAAAACTTGTCTAAAATTCCAGTACTAATGTTTACAACTTCCACAAATCCAAAGGATTATGAAAAATGCTATGATTTAGGAGTGAACTCTTACTTCGTAAAACCCATTAAGTTTAATGAATATGTAGACATTCTCAATCGAATTATTGCATATTGGAGTTGTGCGCAATTTGGACATTAATCCCCAAAAACGAACTTATAAAGATATTTTATCTGACTTTTTCTGTTTTGCCTTCCATGTAAATATATTAAAACAAGGAGAAGGGTAGTCTTTGCCTATTTCTATTTTTAGAAACGCTTGCTCTGCCTTATTTAGTAAATATGGCTCATGAATTCTAGTAGATGGTAATTCTGATAACTCAGGAACCCAAAACCTAACGTAATCACCGTATTGGTCATAACTATTTGCTTGCGATAGAACATTAAAATATCGGTTCTCTCTTGGATCATTACCAATTCCTGCTATATAGTTCCAGTTGCCATAATTACTGCAAGGATCATAATCAATCAGCATTGACTCAAAATATTCTGCTCCTGCCAACCAGTCAAGTTTTAAATCTTTTACCAAAAAACTGGCTACATTTTGTCTGCCTCTATTGGACATAAAGCCAGTTTGCTTGAGTTCTCGCATATTTGCATCTATGAAAGGAATGCCTGTCTGACCATTAATCCAGGCGTTTAACTTATTTGCATTGTGTTTGGACTCTAATCTAACTTTTTTTATTCCACCACTTTTGAAAAGCAAATCTTCATACTTGACAGCGATGAAATTAAAATAGTCTCTCCACAACAGTTCAAATATCAACCAATAGGTAGATTCATTTTTTTTACGCTCTTTTTCATATTGAAATATTTCCCAAAAGATGGTTCTTGGCGAAATACATCCAAACGCTAACCATAAAGAAAATTTGGAGGAATAATCTTTACCTAATAATTCGTTTCTGGTTTCTTTATAATTTTCAATAAGACCAGTTTCCCACAAATAATATTTCAATCGAAGCAATGCTGCCGTTTCGCCTCCTTTGTAAAGACTTGCATTCTTTTCAGTTTTGTGTAATTCTATGCCTAATTTTTCTAAACTTGGAATATCACCAGGTTCAATGTCTTGCACAAAGTTTACCACATCTGGAGTATGACATTCATCTCTTATAGGTAAATTTGGTTCTACTAAATTTCTAAATTTTGTGAAAATGTCTGGAAGATTTGATATTGAAAATGGAAGGTCATCATAATTTATCAAAGTCTTACCCCAGAAATATTCAATTGAAACATTAATTGTATTTAATCTATCCTCAAGCAATTGTTCAACTTTGATTTCTTCACTGCAAATTTCTTCTTGACAATAAACAGCAGTTGCATTGAATTTTTGAGCAAGCTCAAAAACTTTATCCTCTGGTTTTCCGTATCTTACAACAAGGTTTCCACCAAGCTCATTTAACTTAAATCGTAAATCAATAACAGATTGTAGTAAGAAACTACCTTTGTTAAAACCAACTTTCGGAAAGTTGTAATTTTCTGTTTTTGTAAAATGTCTGGGGTCAAAACAATATACTGGTATAATTTGGTCTGCTTCTTTTACAGCAGTTAAGAGCGTTTCATTGTCCCTTACCCTTAGATCATTTCTAAACCAAACAATTGCAATCTTTGTCATAAAAACTAAACTTTAAAATGTAATTTTTGTTTTTGTCCTACGTTAAAACTTTTGAAATATGAAGGCAGTCATACTGTTATTTGAAAATGTTATATATGAAAGATATTAAGAGGATCGCTTTAATATTTCACTTTTTTTATATATTTTGAGTCAGATTATTGAATGCTAAACTTTACTGATTTACAAATTACAATTTACTTAGTGCAAATCCTGAGTTTTTTGGATACCTTTGTGGGATATAATAATATCCAAAAATAAAAGTATGCTAACTGAATTTGAACAATTAAACCCTGAAGAGGTTAATATTTTGACTGATGTTATTCCATTAATCACAATTCTTATTGGAGGTGCTGATGGAGAACTGGATCATGACGAATTGGATTGGGCAAAAAAAGTTGCTGAAATTAGAACATATAATAGTCCAGATAGATTGAAAAATTACTACAAACTAGTTGGAGAATCTTATGATGTTCGATTAAAGCAATATTTGGGAGATTTGCCAAAAAGTACGGAAGAAAGAACTTCGGCAATTTCTGATATACTTTCTAAAGTAAATGACATTTTGCCCAAATTAGAAGAAGAATATAGAAAGGAGATTTATGACAGTTATATAACCTTTGCAGATCATGTTGCTAAAGCTTCAGGTGGATTCTTGAGATTTCTCAATGTAAGTAAGGAAGAAAAGGACCTTATGAATTTGCCAATGATCAACGAAATTGTTTGATACTTAAAGATTAATATTTGTTGTGAGTACAAGCAAAAGTAGCTGGTGTTTTTGTTTTTTGTACATTTTAGAAAAAGAATTGAGATGAGGGAAAGATACTTACAGTGCGGAATGGTCACTGCACTTTTATGTATTATGTTTTGTTTATCAACTGACGCTCAAATAGACGTTGGTTTGGAGACCACAGCTTCGGCTGCTCTAATTCGTGGTCCATATATACAAAACCTACAAACGATTGACAATGCAAGTGCTGTTACAATTCGATGGCGGGTTAATGGCAGTAAGCAAAGTGACGGTACTTATAAAGATGGGGATTACAGGCTGTGCTATAAGCCTGCAGGCTCTATAATCAGTACCTGTATTGATAAAAATGATAAATTCATTACCCTGGAAGAAATTACCTACAGGGATCTGGATAACAATTATAATGTCGGATATTCATACAAAGCTATTTTAAAAGACTTAAAGCCTAATACCTCTTACAGATACTCGATAGCTTCTAACGATTGTACAGCTAAAAACTGTGAGGTAGAAACAGGTTTTTTTAAGACTGCTCCTGTTCTTGGTACTTCTTTTTCAAAAGACAAACCCGTTAAAATTTGGGTATTAGGCGATAGCGGCTCTAATTATTCTTGTACAGATGGTGGTGCTGCTGGTCCAGAAGATGATTGCCAATTTGAATACGTTAGAGATGCTTACCTGAAATTCACTAATGAATATGATGATTACCACGATCCTGGTGAACATCCTGATTATTTTGATGAAACAGATTTAATTTTGATGCTTGGCGATAATGCTTATGGACAATATCCATATGATGGTCCAAGTGGGTATGAAAGTGGTTCTGATTTGGCGATGCAAGAACGTATATTTAACAAGTATAATAAAATATTAAAATATAAACCACTTTTCCCAACACCTGGTAATCACGAATTTGACCATGGTTTTGCCGAAGATTATTATAAGGTGTTTTCGGTTCCTTCTCCTGGAACTTTCCCTATTGGTGACAAACAATATCCATTAGCCTATTACTCTGTTGATTATGGTAACATACATCTAATTAGCTTAAACTCACAAATTTCAACCACTTCTGATCCTGACCCTAGTTCGGTGCATGATATGGCAGAATGGTTAAAAGCAGATGTTGCAAAAGCTAAACAAAATGGTGCTAAGTGGTTAATTGCTTATTGGCATTATCCCGTGTACAGTAGTGGACGTCATACAGAGTCTGAGCCTGCTTCTAAAACAATGAGAGATTATATTTTACCAATAATAGATAGCTGTAAAGTTGATTTGGTTCTTAATGGACACAACCATCACTATGAAAGATCATATATGGTAAAAGGTTTCCATAAAAAATCATTGAATGGTTGTGATGATCCAGTAAGTTGTTGGTTTTCCAAAAACAATAATGGCTCTTTAACTTTCCAAGATTGCTATTTTGATGAATTTGCTTCTGGAAACAACACATACTATACAGATTGTGAAGATCCTTGTTCGTCAAATCCACCCTATTCTTATCCAGGAATGGTTGTTGGCTATCCTTTCTTAGTTAGCCCCAATGGGTCAGGAGGCTATTGGCAGGATCCAATTCCATACTATCCAGGATACAGCGAAGGGAAAGCGGGTGTTTTGGACTACGGAAACAATAATGTTTATCAAAAAGGAACAGATGGTACAGTATATATTGTTGCAGGCTGTTCAAGTAAAAAAACAGAATATCCTATTGTAAATTACAATTGCCCTGATACCAATACGGAAGAACACTTTTTTCATCATCCTTTAATGCACAAATTTAGAAATCCATCTACTTTGGATGGTGGAAGAGGCTTGGAAGGAATGGGGTCTGTATACCTTGAAGTAAGTGATGAGAAATTAGTTGTAAAATTTGTCAGTGTTGAGGACAATGAGCCTTATAATCCAATTGTGAAAGATAGTTTTATGATCTGTAAATCTTTTCCTTGTGAATGGGAACCAAATGGTGACAAGCCTGAAGGAGAAGATGGAAGTATCTTTATTAAAAACGTGGAAGAATCATCTGAATTAAAAATTCACCCTAATCCAGTTTCTGAAACACTTTTTGTAAACCTTTATTCAAACCAAAAAGTAGTTGATGAATTAGAGGTGTCTTTATGGAATGCTTCAAATGAGAAAAAATTCGTTCAACCATTGGATGCTAACAAAACAGATTGGCAGATAAATGTCTCTAGCCTTGATCCTGGTTTATACGTTTTAAAACTTGTCACTGGCAAAGATGTATTTACCAAAAAAGTGATTATTGAATAAGATCATTGGAAAAATAAATAAACTAAAAAAGGGCTTCATTAAAAATGAAGCCCTTTTTTAGTTTATTTATTTATCAATACCATTCAAGCTAGTTCAAACTCCAATCAATAGGTGCTTGACCCATAGACTCCAATAGTTCATTGGTTTTTTTAAAATGATTGTTTCCAAAAAATCCATTATGTGCTGAAAAGGGAGAAGGGTGCGTTGAGGAAAGCACATGATGCTTTTCAGTATCAATAAATTTCATTTTACCCTTAGCAAAATTTCCCCACAACATAAAGATCAAACCTTCTTTGTGTTCTGATAATTTGCGGATAACCGCATCGGTAAATTGTTCCCATCCAATACTTTTATGTGATGCGGGGGTTCTTGCTTCAACAGTTAACACAGCATTTAACAAAAAAACCCCTTGTTTTGCCCAAGGCTCTAAATTGCCTTTGATTGGAATTGGTGTGCCCAAACTAGTATTAATCTCTTTAAAAATATTCTTTAAAGAAGGTGGTGGCTTAACCCCATCTGGAACAGAAAAGGATAAGCCGTGAGCTTGCCCTGGCCCGTGATAAGGGTCTTGCCCCAAAATAACAACTTTTACATTGTCAACAGGCGTTGTATCAAAGGCATTAAAGATTAATTTTCCTGGTGGATATATTTTTTTCCCTTTTTTCTTTTCCGTCAATAAAAATTGCTTGATTTGCGAGAAATAGGGCTTTTGAAACTCCTCTTCGAGTAATGTTAGCCAACTTTTGTCTAATTTAGGTTGCACTTTTTCCATAGCTTGATGTAAATTTTTAAAATCTGTTAAGTCAAATACCTTAGTATGCGGCATATCGTTTAAAGTGTTGACCAAAAATACCTACTTTTGCAGTGCTAACAAAAAGAGCCTAAGTTTTGTCTGTATTTTTAAGATTAGTAAAATATGCATTTGTAATGTTTCTTGGATAAGATGAAGGTGTTTAATAGTTAAAATTATGATTAAAAATTTCCTACTTATTGTTGTAATTCTGTTTGCTTCTATTGCCAATGTTTTTGCGCAAAAAAATAGTGATGTTTTATTTACCTACGATGAAACTCCTGTTGATATATCTGAATTTAAATATGTTTACGAGAAAAATAATGTAAACGAAAGCGAATTATATACAGACAGCTCAGTAAAAGAATACCTCGATTTATATGTAAATTTCAAACTAAAGGTCAAAGAAGCAGAATCGATGGGGCTTGATCAGACACCCGCTTTTCTAAGTGAATTTGGAAGGTACAAAAAGCAATTGGCTAAATCTTACCTTATTGATCGTCAGGTTTCCGAAGATATGATCAAGGTGGCTTATGACAGAATGAAAGAGGAAAGGAAAGTTTCGCACATTTTATTGATGTGCAATAATGACACTCCTGCTGAAGATACTGCAAGACTATTTAAAGACATTCACGATATATATAAAGAAATAAATAGTGGGGTGAAAACCTTTGAAAAAGCAGCAAAACTTTATTCAGAAGATACCATGGTCAATTTAGGCTATTTCTCTGCTTTTCAAACGGTCTATCCTTTTGAAAATGGTATGTATGAAACTGAAGTAGGAAAAGTTTCTAAACCTGTTAGAACAAAATTTGGCTATCATTTGATAAATGTGGAGGACTCCAGACCTTCTAAAGGAAAAGTAGAAGTAGCCTATATTTTGCTGAAAATACCTAAGCGTTCTAATGATGAAATGAAGGATGCCATTAGAGAAAAAGTATATGGTTTGCATGACTCACTTAAAAGAGGTGCCAAATTCGAAGATATTGCCAGAAAATATTCTGAAGACAAAAGCACCGCATACAATGGTGGTAAGTGGAAATGGATTAGTACTGGTGATGCATTAGAGAGATTTGAAAAGGTAGCTTTTTCCCTTGAAAGTGGACAATTTGCTGAGCCAATTATGACCTCAAATGGTTGGTATATCATCAAGTCGCTTAATAAAAAAGTTATTGGTGAATATGAGGATATGAAAACGGACATTCAGGAAAAAATATTGAAAGATTCTCGTTCGGAAACAGTTCGTAGAATATACATTTCAAAATTAAAAAAAGAATATGGTTACCAAGCCAATGAAAACGGTTTTAGCGAATTTATGGATCGCATGGATGTCTCATCTTTGAGCCGTGGTAATTGGAAAGCACCCGAAGAACCAGAAACAAACGACCTTGTTTTTACTATTGGTGGCAAGAAATTTTATCAAGAGGATTTTGCTAATTTTATTGAAAAAACACAGAATGTTAAAGGCGTAAAGAAAAGAAAAAATGTAATTCAAAAGTTAGAATGGTTGAGACAAGCCTTTTTGAATAAAGAATTGTTGAAAATGGAAGAGGAGAAATTAGAGGAAAAGCATCCTGAGTTCAATAGATTATTGAAAGAATACAGAGACGGAATTATTTTATTTGAATTGATGAATAAAAAAGTTTGGAGTCGTGCCGCTGTCGATTCAACGGGGCTGGCAGAATTTTATGAAAAGAATAAAAACAACTATCTATCTGATCCTAAATTGTCAGGAAAAATTTTCACAGTAAAAGATCAATCAGTAGCAAAACTTTTGGTTAATCCATTATTGAAAATTGAAAAGAAACGCAAAAAAGGAAAATCTTACAAAAGCATTGATGAAACTTTGTCCAAAATGGGATTGGGTAAAGAAAAAGGTGGTGTTTCTTATGAATCAGGTGTGTTTAACAAAGGAGACAATGAAATAACGGATGCCATCGAATGGGTAGAAGGAATATCTAGAACATTTAACAATGATGATGGAAGTATTACTTTTGTACTGGTAGAGGATATTATACAACCTGAACCAAAACCATTGGCTGAATGCAGAGGTTTTGTTATTTCTGATTATAATGATGAATTGGAAAAAAATTGGATTGCTGAATTAAAACAAAAATATCCAGTTGAAATTAATTACAAACTAGTTAACTCTTTGGTAAAATAATTTTCAACTTTGTTAAATTAATGGTTAGAGTTTTATTAAACACCTTTTTTATTGGTTGCTGCATTTGTTTGCTGGCTAGTTGTGACTATATAAATATGTTTCGCAACAATGATAATAATAACGGTGAGAAAAAATTAGCTAGGGTAAACAGAATCTATTTGGTAGAAGCCAATTTGCCCAAAGGTATTCTCAATAAAAAATACAACTCTGAAGAAGATAGCCTAAATGCAATTAAAGAGTTTACAGACAATTGGATTTACCATCAATTGATGATGCAGAAAGCCAAAGACTTTTTGCCTGAGGAAAATATTTCAACCATTGATCACAAAGTTCAAGAATATGCTGGTTCACTTTATGCTTATGAATATGAGAAAGAGTTGGTAAACCAAAAAGTAAACTTGGAAGTAACGCCTCAGCAGATAGAAAAATATTACAATGAAAACACCAATAGTTTTACTTTGGCACACAACATTGTAAAGGGAAGATATTTTTTTATGGACAATGATGTTGCACAGTCTGATTCAATAAAGTATTGGTTTAAAAACTTAACATCGTCGAGCTTTGAAAAATTAGAAGATGCAGGATTTCAAATTGCTACCAAATTTAACTTAAAAGGTCAGTGGCTCCCTTTTGATCAATTTCAGGCAATATTACCAGAAAAAATTAAAAACCCGGAAAGACTTAAAAACAATAAATTTTTGGAGTTAGGGGACTCTTTGAGAACTTGCCTCGTTTGGATAGAAGATGTTCGATTTAAAGGAGAAATATCGCCTCAAGAGTACAAAGAACAAGACATTCGCAAAATTATCGTTAATAAAAGAAAACAGTCGTACCTAAAACGAATTAAAAACAATATTTATAATGAAGCTAAGAATACCAATGCAGTGGAAATATATTAACCATACGAACTTAACTGGTCGTGTATTTCAGAATAAATATTTTTTAGGACTACAAGGACTGATGCTTGCAATTGTTTGCTTTAGTAACCTTGCCAACGCACAAGAAAACGTTTTGATTGATCGTGTAGCTGGCGTTGTGGGAGATAAAATCGTACTTGACTCAGATATACGCTTGCAATCAGAACAAGCTAAAATGCAAGGCTATACAGAACCTGATGTGGAATGTCAGGTATTGGATCAGTTATTGTTGGAAAGATTGTTGTCAAATCAGGCTGAAATTGACAGTGTAATCGTTTCTGATGATGAAGTGGAGATCGAATTGGACAATAGAATGCGTTACTACCTAAATTTAGTTGGGTCAGAAGAGAAATTTAGAGAGTATTATAAAAAAAGCTCGATTCAGTTTAAAGAAGAATTTCGTCCTGATATAAAAGAAATTATGCTTGCGCAAAAAATGCAAGGGCAAATTGTCAGCGATGTAAAAGTTACCCCTGCTGAAGTAAAAGCCTTTTTTGCAACGATTCCGAAAGATAGTTTGCCTTATTTCAATGCAGAGGTGGAGGTTTTACAAATTGTATTAAAACCTGTTGTAACAGCTGAAGCAGATCAGGCTGCACAGGAAAAATTGAGAAAAGTTCGAGAAAGAATTATTTCTGGGCAAAATACTTTCGAAGAAATGGCACCTATTTACTCAGAAGATCCAGGTTCTGCCAAAAATGGTGGTAGATTGGGAATGCAAGACCGTGGTACTTTTGTCAAGGAGTTTGAAGCTGTTGCTTATAAATTAGAGCCTGGAGAAGTTTCTGATTTGGTTAAAACGCAATTTGGGTACCATATTTTGAAGCTGGTTGAAAGAAGAGGCAATAAAGTAGATGTTCAACACATTCTTTTAAAACCAGAAATATCTTATGATGATTTGGATTTGGTAATTGCTAGGGGAGACAGTATAAAACAATTGGTAATGGACAGCACATTGACCTTTAGTAAGGCTGTAGAAGAATTCTCTGAAGATGAAGACTCTAAAGCACTAGGTGGAATTTTTGTTAATCCACAAACAGGATCAACCTATTTTGAATTAGACCAACTAGAACCAGACATATTTTTTGCTGTAGAAAGCCTAAAAGAAGGTGAGGTTTCAGAACCTACTTTGATTAAAGAACCAGACGGATCAAAAATATACAAACTCTTTTATTTACAGTCTAGAAGTGAGCCACATCAGGCAAATTTGAAAGATGATTATGAAAGAATTAAAAACCTGGCTCAGCAAACAAAACAAAACGAAGCGATTTCAGACTGGATTAAAGATAAATCAACTACAACTTACATTCACCTAAGAAAAGAATACAAAGAATGTGAAACAATGGTTAAATGGGTTAACTAAGTTGATTACACTGCGTACGATCTTGTATCTTAGTAAAATAAAAAAGTGTCGATTCTATTATTGACAATCTAAAAGTCGACTCTTGTGGTTGACAAACAATAAAAAAGTATGGCTACACAAACACAAAATGGTTCTGATGTTGCTGCAGTTAATGCACTAGCAAAATCATATCAAGCGCTGATGGATGAAATCGGCAAAGTAATAATTGGACAAAAACACGTAGTTAAAGGCGTTTTGGTCTCTATTTTTTGTGATGGACACAGTTTACTTGTAGGAGTTCCAGGATTGGCGAAAACCTTACTTGTAAAAACCATCTCTGAGGTTTTAGACCTTGGATTTAATAGAATTCAATTTACACCAGATTTGATGCCTTCTGATATCACTGGTGCCGAAATCTTAGATGACAACAGACAATTTAAGTTTTTGGAAGGACCGATATTCACTAATATCCTTTTGGCGGATGAGATCAACCGTACACCTCCTAAAACACAAGCAGCATTGCTTGAGGCAATGCAGGAGAGAGCGGTAACAGTTTCCGGTCAAGTGCATAACCTGGATCTTCCATTCTTTGTTTTGGCTACACAAAATCCAATTGAACAAGAAGGTACATATCCATTGCCTGAAGCTCAACTGGATCGTTTTATGTTTAATATTACGTTGGATTATCCTAGCTTTAAAGATGAAATTGAAGTTGTAAAAGGCACAACCTCTGACAAAAAAGTTACATTAAACAAGATTGTTACTGGTGATGAAATCAGAGATTACCAAAGATTGATAAGAAGAATTCCTATTGCGGATAATGTTTTGGAATATGCAGTTAGGTTGGCGGCGAAAACACGTCCCAATACAGAACTGGCAACAACAGAGGTAAATAATTATTTGTCTTGGGGAGCTGGTCCACGTGCATCTCAATACTTGGTATTAGGGGCTAAATGTCACGCTGCGATTAATGGGAAATACTCGCCAGATATTGAAGATGTAAAAGCAATTGCTCCGTCGATTCTTAGACACCGTATCCTTAAAAATTATAAAGCAGAAGCAGAAGGACTTAGCCTTGAAAATATTATTGCTAACTTATTATAAAATTAGTATACTGCATATATTGAGCAATATGCATTTAAGATGAAATTAAAATTGAAAAGGCAAAGATGAGGTAAAACTCGTTTTTGCCTTTTTAATTACAATTAATTGAGTGTCAATTATTAATCCAAATAGAGTATTAGTAATTTTGTAAAAAATGAATTATGAAAACAATCAACTCAACCCTATTTTTATTTATACTGTTCACCTTTGGAGTCAATGGGCAAATGCTCCCTTTTAAATTTGATGCAAAAAAAATTATCGTTCTTTCTGATGCAGACTTTGCTGCAACAGCATTGATTGATGGAAAAATAAACAAAACCTACGGTGTTGAAGACTCTTTAACCGTTATCAATTGGGCTGACGATGTGCAAAGAATTTCTAAACAATCTCGTTGTGTGTCCAATGCCGCTTTTTCTTGGGATAAGGTGATGGAAATTTCCAATGATGGTAAATATGCTTTTGTTGTAGAAACAAATGAAAGAGCCTATTCTGATAAAAACTATCAAAATATTCAATCTGAATTTACTGATGGTTTTAATATTTATGCAATAGAACTTGGAACAAATCAACTCAAAGAAGTATGTGTATCACAGGCGGGTGTAAAACCAAGATCCATCCATCTAAATAATGCAGGTGATCGTTTTGTCATTACCACTGAACAAGTAGGGAGCGAAATTAGTTTGGTTGAATGGAAAAATGGTTTGTTTGATAGAATGTTTTCATTTCCGCATGGCATGTATTCTGAAGAAAGTAAATCAAAGGAAGTGCGTGCAACAGATGCCACTTGGCATCCATCAGATAAATTTATAGCCATAACCTTAGAAGAGAAAGGCGAGATTGCCTTTTTTCAATATATGGTGAATGAAGAAGGTAATTTTCCTGTATTAGAACCGTGGGGAACAGTTATAAAAGTAGAGGGTAAGCCAGCTGCTGGACAATTTACCAAAGATGGTAAATATTATATCATACCAAGCATCAATGATTCTCAAAAACCAAGTGAATTAGTGGTTATTGCATTTGATGAAAAAAATGGTTTGCACAACATTGCTTCAAAAGCGACGGTACCTGCTATGGCGGAGACTTTTTGTATTCACCCCAACAATACACATATTGTTGTAGCTTCTAAAAAAGGCAGTTATTTTCCATTTAACAATACAAATAGAACAACCAGTAGTGCCCTTAGTTTGTTATTCTTAAACAATGAAACAGGTGAATTGAAAACATTACAAGAAGTACCATACCTTGGCGTGATGCCTAAAGGATTAAGCTTCGATAAAGATGGCAGTGTACTTGCAATTACATCTTTTGAATACAACGATCTTTTTGAAAAGAAAGGAGCATTAGAATTCTGGAATTTCTCAGGAAAAATTGGCGAAGGAAAATTAGAAAATACAGGAATCAAATTAAATCTAACAAGAGGCGCACACGCCATAAAAATCATCCATTAGCAGTACAGACGATGCATGCATCGTCTCACCCTAGCCATCCAGAAATAAATTTGCCAGCGAAGCAAAAAAATGGCAGCCAGCCAGAAATAAATTTGCCAGCGAAGCAAAAAAATGGCAGCCAGCGAAGCAAAAAAAATGGCAGCCATCCAGAAATAAATTTGCCAGCGAAGCAAAAAAATGGCAGCCAGCCAGAAA
>JAHDGP010000005.1:0-6004 GCA_020627525.1 Bacteroidota bacterium | reverse complement strand
TAAATTTGCCAGCGAAGCAAGAAAATCTGCAAGCAAAAGAAAGATGCAAAGCCGCAAAGCCAGATAGATACAGCTCATAAAATAAACAAAAATGAAATACACTAGGAAATACAGATATAGACGTCAGCGTAATTTGCCTCGGCACAATGACCTACGGAGAACAAAATACCGAAACAGAGGCACATGAGCAATTGAACTATGCCATAGAGCAAGGAGTGAACTTTATTGATACAGCAGAATTGTACGCTGTACCAGCAAAGGCAGAAAACAATGGATTGACAGAAAAATATATTGGAACCTGGTTGAAAGAACGCAAAGACAGAGACAAAATAATAGTAGCTACTAAAATTGCAGGACCATCTCCAAATCTAAAATTCATCCGTGATCCCTTAAATTTTAGCCGAGAACAAATCGAAACGGCCATTGATGGAAGCTTGAAAAGACTACAGACAGATTATGTTGATTTGTATCAATTACATTGGCCCGAAAGAAATACCAACTTTTTTGGCAAGCGAGGATATTTTCATTTAGATGCTAATAAATGGCAAGACAATTTATTAGAAGTATTACAAGTATTTGACGACTTAGTAAAAGCTGGTAAAATCAGGTACTTTGGAATTTCCAATGAAACAGCTTGGGGTTTGATGCGTTTTGTGAAGTTGGCAGAAGAAAACCAATTGCCAAAGTGTATGAGCATTCAGAACCCATACAATTTGTTAAATAGAACTTATGAGATAGGGTTGGCAGAGCCATCAATCAGAGAAGGTGTTGGTTTGATGGCTTATTCGCCAATGGCCTTTGGTATGCTTTCGGGAAAATATCACAGAGGTCCTAAACCAGAAAAAGGACGTTTGACATTGTATCCTAATTTTGGTAGATACAATAGTGAAAACAGTAAAAAAGCCACACAATCCTATTTAGATATTGCGGATAAATATGGAATGAGCTTGGCACAAATGTCGCTTGCATTTATAAACCGCCAACCATTTCTAACAAGCAACATCATTGGTGCAACAACAATGAGTCAATTAAAGGAAAACATTGCGAGTATAGACATTGATTTATCAGAAGAAATTTTAAAAGAAATAGAAGAGGTACACAACCAAATACCAAATCCTGCACCATAAATTTATCTTGAAAATTTTGAAAAAATGAGGGGCAGGCTTATTACTGCGTACCGCAGTAATGCATGTTGGGAATATTAAAAAAAAACCACTGCGCAAAGCGCAGTGGTTTTTTTAATTTGTCTTAGTGTTAATTATTATCTCTTAACTAAAAACATCGTATTCTTTTCAAACTTGGTATTTTTCTTAACCTGAGTTCCTTTATCATTTTTATACTTTCTATGATTCTCAAAATGTTTGATTTTGTAACCCAAGTCCAACAAAAGTTCAATTATTAACTTAGGCGAAACACCAAACTTTTTAAGAGGATTTGGGTGAATCTCTAAAAGAAGCGTTGTGTCTTCAGCTTTTTTTAAGAAAGGCTCTAAGCCCAACATCGCTTTGTATTCTGCTCCTTCAATATCTATTTTTAATAATTTTGGGTTGATTTTTTTAGATTCAATAAAATCAGAAAGAGAAACTGTTTCAACCTCTTTGTGTTCTTTTGCAGCCTTTACGTGTCTGATGTGGAGGGTCGAAATCGGATCTGGATGTTTAGAAATCATGATTTTATCACCAGTAGTATCAGAAACTGCCTTGTTTACAATTTCAATGTTTTTAAACTTATTGAAATCAATGTTTTCCTGAATAATCGGTACGCAGTTGTCATCAATTTCAAAAGCATAAATCTGTTTGCACAACTTACTAGCTACTATTGAAAAATATCCAATGTGTGCTCCAACATCTAAAAATACATCCTCAGGTTTTAGAATGTCAGCAATCAATTGAACCATTAACGGTTCATGTATTTTCCCAAAATCATACCTTGGCAAAAACCATTTTTTTGTGTAAGGATTTCTCAGGTCAAACTCTACTTGATTATCATAGAACTGAACTATAAATTTATCTTTGTTTTTATAATCGAAAGCATTTTTTTTTCTCATCTAATGAAATATTTTTTAAAACTAAATTTGATTTTAACTTTATTTGACAACAGTTTTGTGCCGAATGAATCTAGCTTGAATCGTTTACTAATTCAGACAGAAGCAATTAGAAACGTTACAATTAAAATGACTTGATTGTGGGAAATTATAGGGAAATCTATCTGTTCTGAAACATTGGTGCAAAAACAATTCCAACCTGCTTTTATACAAAACCCACTGCGCAAACCGCAGTGGGTTTTTATTTTAGTTATTTGATTAAAATCATTAAGCCATATGCTCAATAATCACATCACCAAAGCCTGAACAAGAAACTTGCTCTGCATTTTCCATCAAACGAGCAAAATCATACGTTACACGTTTTGAATTGATAGCTCCACTGATACCATTTAACAATAGCTTTTCAGCTTCGTGCCAGCCCATATATTCAAACATAATAGCACCTGATAAAATTACAGAACTAGGATTTACTTTATCCTGTCCAGCATATTTTGGTGCGGTACCGTGCGTCGCTTCAAAAATCGCTCTTCCAGTCTCGTAATTGATGTTTGCACCTGGAGCAATTCCAATTCCTCCAACCATTGCAGCCAAAGCATCAGAAATATAATCACCATTCAAGTTCAAGGTAGCAATTACATCATAATCTTGAGGACGCAATTGAATTTGTTGTAAGAAATTATCAGCAATAACATCTTTAATAATAATTTTGCCTTGCTCTTCAGCTAATTTTTGTGCTGCGTTAGCCGCTTCTTTACCTTCTGCCTCTACAATACGATCCCATTGTGCCCAAGTAAATACTTTATCACCATATTCTTTCTCAGCTAGTTCATAACCCCAGTTTTTGAAACCACCTTCTGTGTATTTCATAATGTTTCCTTTGTGAACCAAAGCAACAGATTTGTATTCATCATGCTTTAAAGCGTATTCAATCGCAGAACGAACCAAACGCTCCGTTCCTTCAACAGAAACAGGTTTTACACCAATAGAAGCTGTTTCTGGAAAACGAATAGCCGTAACACCAAATTCATCTTGAAGAAATTTTATCAATTTTTTAGCTTCTGGAGTTCCTTGCATATATTCAATACCAGCATAAATATCTTCTGTGTTTTCACGGAAAATAGTCATATTTACTTTTTCTGGCTCTTTGGCAGGAGATGGAGAACCATCAAAATATTTTACAGGACGTACACAAGCATAAAGATCCAATTTTTGTCTCAATGCCACATTTAGTGAACGAATACCACCACCAACAGGCGTTGTTAATGGACCTTTGATTGCAAATAAATACTCTTTGATAGTATCTAATGTTGCTTCAGGCAGCCACTCTCCAGTTTTGTCGAAAGCTTTTTGTCCTGCCAAAACTTCTATCCAATGGATTTTTTTCTTACCACCATAAGCTTTTTCTACAGCCGCATCAAAAACTTTTTGTGCAGCTGGCCAAATATCAACACCAATACCATCTCCTTCAATAAAAGGGATAACTGGTTGATCTGGGACATTCAGTATCCCATCTTTAATTGAAATTTTTTCTCCACTCATTATATATTTGTTTATTTTGATTGTGTTAATTCAAATTAAGCTGCAAATTTACGGCTTTATTAGGAAATGTATACAGTCAAGCCGATAAGCTTAAACTTAGGAAAGGTATTTGATGTATATTTCCTGCTAGATAGCTGCAATATGTAAGCCATTTTGCAGACTTGGAAGCTGTTTTTAACATTTGTATCGCTTAAGAGTCTTAAAGGTTGTTTGATTGCAATGAAAATGACTGAGCGTAAATGAATCAGGTAACCAAGAGATTCTAAAGTTGGCGTCTATAAAAAAGGTGGCTGAGGTGGCTGGGGTGGCTGAGCGGAGTCGAAGCCAGCGGAGTCGAAGCCAACGGAGTCGAAATGAAATAACTTTTTTATTAAATATAAATTAAAATACAGACTTATTTCATTGTATTTCGTGGTTTTTAAACTTTAAAAAGAGTAAACATATAAAAATTAAGTATGTCAGATATATTACATTTACCCAAATTTATTAATACGAATTGTTTTTGTAAAATTTCATTAATTCTTTTAATGATAAATGGTGTTTTTTGCCAAGTTTTTGCCCAAATTCAAAGTAAAGACAATCTTAAAAAGCATATATTATACTTAGCTGATGATAAATTAGAAGGGCGTGAAACAGGTACTAAAGGAGAGCAATTAGCATATGAATATATAATTGATCAGTTTGAGGCTATTGGTTTAGCTCCCAAAGGAGATTCAGATACTTATTTGCAAAAATTTGAATTTACTGATGGAACTGTATTGGGAGCAGAAAACACCTTGAAATTTAATGATTATTCTTTGAAAATCAATGAAGAATACTTTGTTCCACCTATTAGCAACAGCGGCTCTTTTGATGGAGAAGTTATCAATGTTGGTTATGGAATTGAAGCAGAAAACTTAAATCATAACGACTATAATATTAAATCAAAAAAGCTTGAAAATAAAATATTTATCATTGAAAATGGACATCCAGATATGGACAATCCTCATTCAGATTTTATTGAATTTGCTTCTATTGACACAAAAGTAGATTTGGCTATAAAAAAAGGTGCAAAATCTGTAATAATATTTGATGAAAAACAAGCGATTTCTGGATTGATGGAACAATACCATAAAAATAGCCGTGTGACAACTAAATCTGTTCCTGTCTTATTTTGCGGTACGAATTCAATTGATAAATTTTTATCAAGTGATTCTAAAAAACAGTTAGCCGCCGGAGTTGTGAATATAGATAAACAACGAAAGATTGGTAACAATGTAGTCGGGTTCATTGACAATTTGGCAAAAAATACAATAATAATAGGTGGACATTATGATCATCTAGGTTACGGACATCGTGGATCACTCCACAATGGAAAACCAGAAATTCATAATGGAGCTGATGACAATGCTAGTGGCATTGCACTAATTATTGAACTTGCTAGAAAACTGAAAGGCGATAAGTATAAAAATCATAATTATGAATTTATTTGCTTTTCAGGGGAAGAATTAGGGCTTTATGGTTCTAATTATTATGTGAAGCATCCAACTGTTGATCTAGATAAAATTAGCTATATGATTAATTTTGATATGATTGGCAGGGTCGATACTTCTAAAAATAGCGTAGTAATTAGTGGGACTGGAACGTCTCCATTCTGGCAACAACTGGACAATATTGAGACGGATTTAACACTTCTAAAAAAAGAATCAGGAGTTGGACCTTCTGATCATACCTCATTTTATTTGAAAAATATTCCTGTATTGCATTTTTTTAGTGGAGCACATGCTGACTACCACAAACCGAGTGATGATGAAGAGAAAATCAACTATAATGGCATAGTCAGTATAGAAAACCTTCTCTTGTCGCTTATAGAAGAATCTAATAAGACTCAATCTAAAATTGTTTTTACGGAAACAAAAGAAGATAAGTCTAATGAAGAAACTCCAAGGTTTTCAGTAGGCTTAGGGGTGATTCCAGATTATTTGTTTGATGGAGTTGGAATGAGAATAGAAGGAGTGAGACCCGAAAAAACTGCTTCAAAAGCTGGTATTAAAGATGGAGATATAGTTATTAAAATGGGAGATGTGGAGGTTGTAGATATGATGACCTATATGAAAGCTTTGAGTAAGTTTAAAAAGGGAGATTCTACAAAAGTACTGATTATAAGAAAAGAGGAAAAAATTGAAAAACAAGTAACATTTTTTTAAGTGGCATTAATATTATGTTTGGAAACTGCAACAAGTTTGTGTTCAGTTGCGTTATCCTTAGATGGACAGATTATTATATATTTAGAAAATTTTAAGCGTAATTCTCACGCATCATTAGTGACTAAATATGTTAAAGATATTCTTAATGGGTGTGAATATGATTTTAATGACCTTGATGCACTAGCTGTTGGTGGTGGTCCTGGTTCATATACAGGCATTAGAATTGGGATGTCAA
>JAHDGP010000270.1 GCA_020627525.1 Bacteroidota bacterium | reverse complement strand
TAAGTAAATCCGATTTAATAATTGATATAGAAGCGGTTGCCTTGCTAAAATAAGGGAATCGCTTTTTTTTTTGTTTTTCTATTGATTTTTTGGGCAATCTCTTGCAAAAATTGCTCTTCAAAAGTTACTCGCAACCTTCCTATAGGAAGAAGGCTCCTAGTATGAAAAATATTCAATTTTCCAAGTTTTTTTTACATTTTTTTCCTTTTCTCATAATTGCAGCACATAAATCAACGCTTTTTTTGATTCTATTTCGTAAGATCCAAGTTTTCTTTTATCTGTAAAATGGTAGGATTGTCGGAGTCTACATTTTTAGCAATTTCTCTTGCTCGGTCATATTGCTTTGAATTATACAATGAAATGATCAATCCCCTTTCCACTTCTTCATTTGTTGGATTAATATCATAAGATTTTTGAAAATATTCAACAGCAGTTTCATATGCTCCGTCAGATGCATATGCGGCAGCTATCAACTGAATAGATTTTATATTATGAGGACTACAATCTAATGATTCCTGACAAACCTCCACCACTTTCTTTCGATTTTCAAGCTTAAAATATGCATAACAAATGTAATACGGAATGGTCATCTCATTTGGTGTAATATTGTAAAATACATTTTTACTATTTTTATGCAATGCTGTTACTGCTGAATAATTTTTGCTATTACTCAGCTTAACTATTTTCTTCAAAAACTGTTCTCCTAAATAACGATTCCAAGCAAAATACATTAGAAAAACCATTGATAGCAAAAATAGACCACTTAGCATTTTCAACTTTTTTCCATCAAGGGTAAATGCAAACTGATTTTCATTAATTTTAAATGCATTATAACAAATGAGGGCTATTAACAATGCCAATAAAAAATTCAACTCAATACGTTCTTTGGGGAAATCAAAAAAAGCAATTATTAGATAACCCGTAAAAAAAGCAATCAATACAATCAATCTATCTTTTCTTACGGTATTATTGGATTTAAAAACACCAATCAACCCTGTAAAATAAACAGATAAAATCATTGCCAAGTACAAACCGATGCCTACTAAACCTGTTTCAGCAGTAATCCAAATATAATCATTGTGGGGACGAGATACCATCAGCTTTTCATTACTTAACCTGGTAATATCTCCAATCCCTTTCGATACATAAAAAATATCCCAATTGCCCGCTCCGCAGCCCAAAACGGGATTGTCTTTTATCATTTCAACAGAATTACCCCAAAGGGCTAAACGTTCTTTCGCATTTCTTGAATTGGCAAATTTAGTTACATCATACCTCTTCAATAAATCCACATTGGAGCGGGTTGAATAAAGTGCAAACAATCCGACTATCGTAATGCTTGCTCCAATTAATATTGGTTTCCAGGGAATCGCTTTTTTCTGATCTCCGCGAGTTAGGAAAAACAATATTGATGCCACCAAAATTGTTGCGACGAAGCCCAATAAAAATGCTCTTGCCAACAAACTAAACATCAGCAAAGTGCATAAAACAACCAATCCACTAATAGCATACCGCAAAATGCCTTTCGCCTTCATTCCAGCAATAATTACCAGGGGCAAATGTAAAAACAATTGTAAAATGAATAAGTTTTTATGCGAAGCAAATCCTTTTACATCATAAACATTACTTTGTTTACTTATATCTGACAATGAGAAAAACTCATACCAACCAAGCAAACAAAGCCCTACTGCACTTATACAAGCTGCGTAATAAATAATCTCTTCATTTTCAGCTCGTTCATTTAACACCAACTGAGCAATGAAAAATGATGCGAATAAAAGCAATGAAGTACTGGATGAAAAAAGTGCTTCGGCAAAATTAAAAGCCCAAATAATCGAAATCAACTGCCATAAAACATAGGCACCCAATAACAAGGCTGGTATAGAAATTCTGAAAAAAGTACTGCTCTTTTTAAATATAGATATGCCCAAAATAATCGCAACAAACAATGAAAGTACTGCGAACTTTGGGGTAAGCGCACTATCCATAAAGACATCACTGTGTATCCAAGGTAGCACCATTAAAACAAGCGCAAACATCAATGACAAAATACTAAATTTTTGTTTCGTGGATGCTTGGCTCATATTTTCATGTCAATTTGCAAATAACTATTGTACTGATTATTTATGCACAATCAATTTGCGTAATTTATCAATTTTGTTTTTACTTTTTATTGAAATAAAATACAGCCCATTTGGCAAATCTTGGACATCAATTTCAATAAAATTTGAATTCACTCGATCTTCCTGACGAACTATTTTTCCAACAGCATCCAAAATAGTAATTTTTTCTATATTAAAATCTGATTCAATCCAAATATTTTCAATTGCAGGATTTGGAAAAATAGTAACATCATACTCAACAAATTCTATTAAAGCACTTGGCATCATGGTGTCCATTGGTTCAACGTAAGAAGTATCTTCCCAAATGGTAGAGACATTTACATCAAAATCTTTACACATTTCAATAACATTTCCTAAACAATCATCTGCCATTAAACAGGCAGAATAAGTTCCAGACCCTTCGTAGTTATGCACCACCGTGGCACCCATTGCCCCCTCTCCGTCGCCAAAGTCCCAGACATATTCACCATTATCTAAGTCTCGATCTATCACAGACAAAATCACCTGCCCTGCTCCATCGTTGATCGCAACATCAAAATCCAAAGATGGTTCATCTACCTCTTTAAAATCTTCTAAATAACGAGGAAGCAAAAAGTAAGCATTCAATGATGGCGTTACAAAACTCTCCTGCCCCACTAAGCCAGAGACATTAAAACTGCCTTCTGGAACCGCACTTAAAATCAATTCCAAATTGCTTAGCAACTTCATTTTAAACTCTCCCAAATCACTACTGACATCGACTGAAAATCCTGATGAATCATTTAACCATTGCACAGTATCTATAATTGTACAACAACGCAATTCTATCAAACTGCCTTCATTTGCTTCAGACATTTCCAAAACCGTTTTCGGATTTTTTACAGCTTGTCCTGTTTCTATTATTTCAATTTCTTCCACTACCAAACTTAATTGTCCCAAGTATTGCTCTATTTCACCAACTATATGCAAACTATCTCCTTCTGCTGGTTTGTATCCCTCTACTGGAAAACTACGCTTTACATTTATTCCAGCAGTGTTGTCTAATAAATAAAAATCCAAACCGCTCTCGCTAAAGTTGTTTCCATGAACAACTCCTCGCAACTCAAATAGTTTTCCTACATTCAGACCTTCATAGCCATTGTTTTTTAAAAGCCTAGCATAAGATACAGGCACCAAAGGTGGGTTGTCAAAAGTTACATCAACCACTTGACAGTTAATCTGTCTGGTAAAACAATTACTCACAGTCAAACAAACCTCAGTCTGTCCTTCTTCATAAAAATTTTGTTGGATATTTTCACCAAATTGTTGTTCATACCCCAATCCAAAAGACCAGCTGTATTCATCAATACTCCCTGTGGAGGTGCTAGTAAAATTGAAAAGACCCTCATCAGTCTCTTCAAATTCAAAATCGGCTTTTATAGGGTCAATGGTTTCTCCAAATTTAAATTTCCACTGAAATGCTGCACTGGAAAAAGAATCTTGAAAACCTGCCACTGGAAAAATAGTGTCATTTCCGAACATTCCCAAACCATTGTATTTTCCCTGTGTATAGATAAATTCATCTTTCACAACTGTTTCGTATACTTCTGTTAATCCATTTCCACCAGCTCCATTCAGTTCTAATAAATTTCCATCTAAATCATATTTTGCAATAAAATATCTTGTTGCGGGATCTAGTCCAACATCTAAATAATTATCTTGATCAAATTTTGCACCTTCAACGACAATGCCCGAAGCGATTAGGTAATCATCAAAAACTTCAATTGAGGTGACATATTCACCAAAGTTTTGTTGAATAGCTCCAAACTTTTTAATCCAAATCAATTCGCCCTCTGGATCATATTTGAAAATTGCGGCATCATTAATTCCCCTGGTGGAATACTGAATAACATCTATAATTGTCTGATCAGTAAAACCTCCACCTACATATATATTGCCATCATTGTCAGATTGAGCGTCGTAATTGGTCCCAAAATTAGGACACCACCCACCTGTCACCCATAAGTTATTTCCATCTGGGTCAAACTTTGCGACGAAGGGGCTCATATTATAGCTGGCACTGTTTACAAAAAAGGTGTTATCATCAAAACGTAAATCGCCGTTTGTCATACCACTCATTAATATGTTTCCATCATTGTCTGTTGAAACAGACCAACCTCTTGCAAAAAGGCTTCCGGTAGAACATTTGCCCCAAATGATTTCTCCTGATTTTGATATTTTTATAAGAAATGCAGAAAATCCAACACTCTCCAATTCAAAATCAGTATCAACATCTTCAAATTTTTCATAAATATTACCAGTAATCAAAAAGGAATTGTCATCAACAGCATACATTCCTGCCGTAAAAACGTCTAACTCTTCACTTACAATTGACAAATTATTGAACTGCTTGGTCCATCGCAAATTACCATTTAAATCCAATGCAAGTATCAAATGGCTTTTCTTACCTATTTCACTGACAAACTGTTCTCCCTCATAATTTGCAGTGTTTAAAAAAGAAGACGAAACAATCAATTGGTCTCCTATAACGAGAACAGAGGGTTTAATTTGGGAAAAATGTCCTTCAATAAATCTCAACCAAGCAAGGCTTCCATCAGGATTCCTTTTGTAAAAATATATATTGTTTTTATCATTTTCATTTGGCAATACTAAGCCCTCAAATTCGGTAGCTCTGTTATAAACCCCTATGCCGTAAAAGTTATTTTCATCGTCAACATCTAAACTTAGACCTAAACCAACTGAGTTCCCAGCACTTCGTATCCAGCCATCTTCACACTGACTATGCACATATCCTTGACTTAAAATACTGAAAAGTATGATTATATATATAAATTTTCTCATAATTGATTATTCACAAAGTTGATTACTTGACATCACAAAAATAAACCATATTATTTAATGCATCTAATTACAGCAATTCTTTTAAAAATGAAACATTATTAATTTTTCTTCGTAGGGGAAATCGTAGTTTTCAAAACTGATTTTAAATAGTTTAAATATTACTTTTTTTAGCCATAGAATGGCATTGTTTTTGTCGCCTATAGAACCGAAACTGGCAAGCAATTAAAATCAGGTCGTAGGATTATTTTTTTGTACTCTCTAAAAATTAAACAAATGAGCTCAACAATTACTTTTATCGTGAACGAACGCCAACGAAGTATTCAAATTACTAAAGATCCAATTGAGAAAAAAATTAAGAAAGAAATCAGTGATCAGAAGTGGGCAACGTTTTGCTTATTTTGCAAGAAAATATTTGGACACATTACTAGTGAAGAAAACAAGATAGACATTGTTGAAGAAATAGGCTTTGATCCTGAAGAAACATTTGATGATGAATTCATCGCAAATAATTCAGTTAAATTTATCACTACTATATTCAAAGAGTATGAAAAATTATCGAACCAACAACATTCTAAGTCATAGAAAGACGCAATAGTTAAATTCAGCATTTTTCTAGAAAAAGATTTCAAGCAGTTTATTTAAATTTGTTTGAAATCTTTTTCTTTTTTATGGTGTTGCTAGTAAAAGAATGGATATTATTGCTTAGAAATCAATAGTTGCGCTTTGTATTTATTTTTCAAAATAGGTTTTCTCGAAATACGACTGTTAGATATTTTGGACATTCTTCTTGTTAGTTTGCTCATATATCAAGTTTACAAGCTTCTAAAAGGCAGCTTGGCATTTAATATCTTAATTGGTTTTGTAATCGTCTTTTTTCTTTACAGGTTGGTAGACTTTCTAAATATGAATCTACTTTCAACCTTTCTAAGTCAATTCATTGCAGCGGGTTTTTTGGCAATTTTGATAATTTTCCAGCCTGAAATCAGAAGATTTTTGTTGATATTGGGAAGGCGTTCAAGATTGGGAATAGGCAACAAGTCTTTTAAAAAATTATTCTCTAAAAATGATGCGGAAGGATTGGAACATATGAATCAATATGTATTGCCTCTTCAAAAAACATTTGAATCATTTTCAAAGCGAAGAATCGGCGCATTAATCGTATTTACACCTTCAAAAGAAGAGTATTTTTTCAGCAAAACAGGAGTTATCCTAAATTCTGAAATATCCGTAAAGCTAATAGACTCAATATTTAACAAAAATTCTCCGTTACATGATGGAGCAGTTATCATTTCTGAAGATAAAATATATGCAGCAGCAGCAGTATTACCTATTTCTGAAAAGCAGAATTTACCAAAAAATATAGGTATGAGACACCGTGCTGCTATAGGTATTTCAGAAAAGATTGATTGTATTGTCTTTATAATTTCTG
>JAHDGP010000269.1:4386-6379 GCA_020627525.1 Bacteroidota bacterium | reverse complement strand
GAATTGAAAAGATACAAAATGCAAATTCTAAATTTGAAAATATAGCAACTGACGAGCAAAGATTAGAAGCGTATAAGTTTTTTATGGATAGTTTTTTGAAACACGGGAAAGTTTTTCATTTGCAAAACTTCTTTTCTCCATCAATGATTGATAGTAAGCAAAGTGAAATAGTAATTGAA
The DNA here is from genome assembly GCA_020627525.1 of Bacteroidota bacterium. Lineage (GTDB taxonomy): Bacteria > Bacteroidota > Bacteroidia > Chitinophagales > UBA2359 > JAHDGP01. The sequence goes on along the minus strand of JAHDGP010000269.1, from coordinate 6,200 downwards.
ATTAAAAATAATATCAAAAATAATATATCAAATGAATTCAAGAAAGGAGACATTATACAAATCGACAGATCAAAAGAATCTAAGTTTGCAAGAGCAACAAGAGAGAAAAGAGAAAAGCGTGACAGAGATCGCAAAAGTGGGCAATCCAAATAAATATCTGGGTAATTATAAATCAATGGCGATGTTTCTTCTAAAAAGCGAATTTGCAAAAATCGAAAAACACAGATCGTTCAAAGGTTTCGATTTCTCCAGTTTTGAAAATATGGATTCGTTTGTGATGTCAGTATTCTTAGATAGCGACAAGGTTAAAATAAACGCACTAGGAAAGAATTTATCAATAGACAGTACATTTGCTTTGTCCGAAATAAAGTCATTCGGTATAGGGCATCAAAACGATATAATTTTGCAGTTGTCAGAACATCTGTTTTTGCTTGCTGAAAGTTTTGGCGTTCAATTTCAAGGAGACACAGAAGATTTGGCAGAAGATTTAGTAGAAGATTTTGGTGGTTATTCTGTTTTAGATTTTATGATATTCTTTAGCAGATGCAAAAAATCAAAATACAAGAATGAAAACCAACACATCAATGTAAGAGGAATTAACAGGGAATTTGTTTACGATTGGATTACTCAATATGACAAAGAAAAAGAAGATGTTAGGTTATTAATTCAAAACGAATTGAAATCAAAATACGGCAGTCTTACAGCAAAGCCTAGCGAAACATCATTGACGGCTGAAAAGTTTAAAGAGATTAACGGAAATATCACAATGTCAACGCAAGAGGAAAAATTAAGGCGTAGGATGTTGGAAACGAAAGCGCAAGAAATAAGAGATGATAAAAAAAGTATGAAGCTTTTAGACTTGACAGAAAATGGAGAATTAGTATTTAATGGAAGGCTAGGGTATTCTTTAAACTTACGAATATGGAACTTCTTCTATTTCGATATTGCAAGCGTTTTTCATCCAGAAGAAAGCAATTCAAGTCTGTTTGAAATAACAGAAAGGTATTGCAAATCGTTCTTAGATCAGAACGAAAATGTTTATAAAGCTGTTGATTGCAATGAAATAGGTGCATCTGATTTTAATGAAAGTCAGTTCAAAAGTTTGCAGAATAAATTTTATAGTTTTTTTAAAATGACAAACGAATTTACAGGTACAGGGCGTTTTGTTTCTCCATTCGATTACATCAAGGCATCAATTTACATTGCACTAGAAGAATTGCCACAAGATCAAATCAAGAAAATAGTTGACGAAAAGTTTAGATTTGAAGTTGAATCAAAAGACGAAAAAGGTATCAAATCAAAAAAATATTACAAAATACCTTTTGATAGTTTTGCGACTGATAAAAAAAATATGTACATTGCAAATATATCGAAGCAATTAGCGTCAAATTTAGATAAAAAGTACTATGACCATTTAAGAAAATCAAATAAACTTTTATCGTTCTCAGAAACAAAAAAACAGTTTAAGTTGAATTATGCAAGAAAGGTTGTTGTGTCACTTTTTGGAAAAGAGTTTGATGTTGCTTGGGAATTATTTAAAAATTAAAAATAGAATTATTATGAAAGAAACGTTTGAAATTTTAAAAAATTATGGTGTAACACCAGAAAATTTATCTGTTGGTGGTTCTTTGTATTTGACAGGAACAGCGATTAAAGAGTTGCCAGAAAATTTATCTGTTGGTGGTTCTTTGGATTTGAGAGGAACAGCGATTAAAGAGTTGCCAGAAAATTTATCTGTTGGTGGTTCTTTGGATTTGGAAGGAACAGCGATTAAAGAGTTGCCAGAAAATTTATCTGTTGGTGGTTCTTTGGAT
>JAHDGP010000269.1:0-4286 GCA_020627525.1 Bacteroidota bacterium | reverse complement strand
AACAGCGATTAAAGAGTTGCCAGAAAATTTATCTGTTGGTGGTTCTTTGGATTTGGAAGGAACAGCGATTAATAATTATCCAGTAGTTTACAATTGCGGAGATCAAAAAAGAGCAATATATATAGACTTAAACGATAAAACAAAATGCCATATAGGTTGTTTTGTAGGAACAAAAGATGAAGCCATACACGCAATATCTTCAAAATACCATTACAGCGACAATAAAAGACAATCTTATATAGAAAAAGTTGAGGAACTTTTTAAAATGCTAAAATAGTTTATTTTTAACGAATCATTTAAAACAGCAGAAAATGAAAAATTTATTAACAATCACAGTAATGCTATTCTTTTTAGCATCTTGCACAAAAGACGAAGCACCATTACCAAACGAATGCAATCACAAAACAGGTGAATTAAAAAGACTAAATTACAACGGGAAGTTTTATAAACTTTTCAATGGAACAATCGAAAACGAAAACGGAGAACAATTTGCGTTTTCTGTTAATAATTCCGAACTTGCAGAAGAAATGTCTGGACTTGTTGGAAATGAAATTGAAATCTATTACAAAGATGAAATTATAATTCCAATTACTAGTGATTCCACAAAAAATATTGTCTTCCATTTTGAAGAAAGATAGTATCAAAAACAAAAGATGCCGAACACAAAAACTAATCTTAATTTTGAAATAACAGATCATGCTTGGGAAAGAATAAGACAGCGTTCTATTCCACCGCCTTACAAATTTGAAAAACTTAAGAAAATAAAAGGCAAGCTTTTGAAGTACATTAAAAGTACTTGCAGAAAAACACACAAGAAGAATAATGTATATTTAACTCCATACGAAAATGTAACAGATTTGATTTATGTTTACGTTTGTGTTAAAAATAAAAAAAGATATGTTGTTCTTACTTGTCTTGTCATCGACAAAGCATACATAAAATAAAATAACAAAAATGAAATTTCCAAAGTTTAAAATCGTAATGTTATTATTCCTAGTTTTGGGTTTTACGTCAGCATGGAAGATAACGGCAACACTCAATCCAGAATTGCATCAAAAGTATCTCCAGCCAAAAGATTACAAGGAAGTTGACTATCGTTCTCCTATTCCGATCATTGACACATTGGCAGCTTTACAGCTTGGAGAACTTCTTTTTCATAATCCACAAGCTACTTTACAAGGAAGTTGCGCTAGTTGTCATAAGGTAGAGAAAGCGGGATTTGGATTGACTCAATTTCCAATAGGAAATAGAGGGGATTTCGATGTGATATTGTCACATTATCAAGACGGAGTTAATATTGATGTCCAAGATGTTAAAACTCCAGCTACAGCAAATTGTTATGAAACTGATATTGCATTATGGTCTGGGGCTTTAGGAGCTAAAGGGATTAATAAAGATGTGTCAAAGATGAAACTTGCATCATTTAAGGAACAAAACGCATTAGGTCTTGATGGGATATACACGCAAGTGTTCGTGGGCGGTGACGTTCACAATATCACACCAATGATTGAAAATTGCAAAGATGTTCCATTCTGGGATGAAAAAGCGAATAAAGCATTTGGGAATAAGTTGTCTATTTACAATGGTTCAATAGCTATTGGAATGTATGAAAAGTCGCAAGTAACAAGCCAGTCTAATTTTCAAAGATGGTTGCGTGGCGAATCTGAAAAATTACATTCAGAACAAGGCTTTAAAATCTTCTTAGAAAAATGCGAATCTTGCCATACTGGTTCGCAATTTGGCGGAAATGTAATTGCCGAAAAAATAGGTAAATCCGACTTTCAAGGTAGATTCATATTAACTGGAGATATAAACGACTTGGATATGGTGAAAGCTCCACAGCTTTACAATATGAAGGATAGCCCAACTTACTTTCATAGTTCAGAACCCATAACTTTGTTTAGGGCTATTAAAAGGCATGGACTTACTACAACGTCCGAAACTTGGAAAGTTAGATCATTCTTAGTAAATGATTGTCACGACGACAGTATGCAGCGATACAAAGAATATTGTAAAATGAATTAGCACTATTGTGCAATAGCTCAAAAACAATTGCTTCTGATTTTTAAGTCATGTAGTTTTTTAAGAAGCATAATTTTTTTAAAAAAAATAGGACAATGAAAAAAGTATTTATTACGTCAGAAAATCCAGTAAAAATTTTTGCAATCACAGGATCATTTAGCGATGCTTTCAAGGAAGAGTTTAACTTTATTCCGATTAGCGTATCTAGCGACGTAAGAGATCAGCCAATTGGGGATGGTGAAACCGCATTAGGTAGCTTTAATAGATGCTTAAATGCTAAAAAGGAATTAATAAAAGATTTAACGAAAGATGATTTTATCGTAGGAATTGAAGGCGGAATTTCTTACAAAGACAATCAAGGTATTTGTTTTGCTTGTATTACAATTATGCAAGGAGACGATCACAGAACAATTAAAACTCAATCATTCCCATTACCTCATAAAGTAGTGAAACTTTGCAAGCAAGGAATGGAGCTTGGAGATGCTGACGATATTGTATTTCAAAACAAAAACTCAAAACAAAAATCTGGTGCAATCGGAATCCTTACCAATGGATTAATCGACCGAGAACAATATTACTATCAAGCAATAGTAATTGGTTTGATTCCGTTCCTAAATTCAAACTTATATAATGGCTAAGATGTGCAAAAGTTGTGATCATTTATTTTTGGTTGCAAACAGATCGTATCTAAGCAAAGGGAAAGATCCTATTCGGATATTTGAAGGTCAAGAAAATTTCAATGTATCCGAGTGGGAATTTTCCCCAGATAGCGAAAGTAAATATCATTGTCCTAAATGCGACGGTGAACATTTTTCAATAATTGAAAACGGATAGTATGAAATCAAAAACAAGTTTCCTTCCAACTAAAGTATTGGTTTACGATACTGAAACAACTGGACTTCCTAAAGATTATAAAGCACCACATACGGATGTAGATAACTGGCCTAGGTTAGTTCAATTATCTTTTCAGTTGTTATCAATACAAACCCCAGAAAGCGAACCTCAACTAATACGAGAGCTAGATTTTATAATAAAGCCAGATGGTTTTGAAATACCAAAAGAATCCAGCAACATACATGGGATAACTCAAGAAATTGCAAATGAAAAAGGAGTTACTATCAAGAGAGCATTAAAATACTTTGTGGAATCGCTACAGGAATGCGATTATGTAGTTGCTCACAATGTAGAATTTGATAGAAAAATAGTAGGTGCTGAATTTGTAAGAATGGGTATTAAGCCAAATTGTTCTAGTAGAGAGTCTATATGCACTAAAGAGTTAGGAACTGATCTGTGTAAAATACCTAATCCTTATTCTTGGGGTGGTCAATATAAATGGCCTTCCTTGCAAGAACTGCATAAACATCTTTTTGGTGTAGGTTTTGAAGATGCCCATAATTCAAAAGTAGATGTAGAAGCTACCGTAAAGTGCTTTTTTGAAATGGTTAAAACAGGATGGATAGAATTATGAAATCAATAACTTTTTTCACCGATGGTGGAGCGCAAAACAAAGACGTTAAATACGGTGCATGGGCTTTTGTGATAAGAACAAAAGATAAAGAAATAAAAAAGCACGTATTGAATAACCACAACCTTACGGTATACAAAGGGTACATACACAGAAAAATGGGTGAATTGCAAGGCGTTGGAAGTCACGGAACATCAGAAGTTACTACAAACAACAAAATGGAACTCACATCGATTCAGCAAGCTTGTGAAGTAGCCGAAACGGTAAGAAAACAATTTGGTCAATCAGTTAAGATAACTATAGTAACTGATTCGATGTATTGCATAAATGCTTTGTCTAAGTGGGCTTACAAATGGAAAGCTAACAATTGGCAAAGGCCACCATCCAAATACGGAAATACAGAACCTCTAAAGAATATAGACATTATACAGCCATTATTTGAAGTGGTGAATAATAACGATATTGTTCTTTGTCACGTAAAAGGACATTCTGGTAATTACTCTAATGAATTGTGCGATATGATTTGTAGTAGGGAAATTTCAAAAATGTACCTGTAATTTGATTTGATAGTTTTGTTTATTTTGATTATATTGCAAAGTAAAAAAATATGCCTAGAAAAGACGAAAGATTATGCTCAACTAGATTTTGCAAAAACATTAAAGCAAAAAATAGAAATGTTTGTCATAAATGTAAAGCCAGAAAGTATGCAGAAAATAATCCTATAAAATACGCCTATCAAAACTTAAGACAAAACGTAAAAAGAAGAGGAAAGGTTTTTGACATAACTTTTGAGCAGTTC
>JAHDGP010000268.1 GCA_020627525.1 Bacteroidota bacterium | reverse complement strand
GATGAAGCGACTTCTTCTATTGATACAGAAACAGAAGAGCTTGTTCAAAATGGAATTAAACGTTTGGTTAAGGGGAGAACCTCAATTGTCATTGCCCACAGATTGTCTACCATTCAACACGTGGATATGATAATGGTGCTAGACAAAGGCAAGATTGTTGAATTGGGTAAACACTCAGATTTATTAGAAATAGAAAACGGGTTTTACCGCAAACTGCATGATATGCAATTTTTGGTGCATAATTCTTGATAACCTAATTATATGCTAATTTGTCTTTGATCTAAAGGCTTGCCAAATAAAAAAGCAAATTCCAATAACAGCAAAAGGAAATGCAGCCCTTAATACCTCATTTGCATAAGGCCAGTGTAGTATTTTCAATAATGATCCTATAACCATTAAAATAGCAGATAATAAAATTGATACAATTCCTGGTACAGTTTTCATATATGTTTTGTTTATTGATTAACTTTAACAACTTTGAAGCTATGGCTTTGTTGTTCATTAAATAATTTAAAAATATACACACCAACGTTTAATCCTAAATCATCGGTTTTGATGTTTAAAGGATTTGTATAAATGCAGTTTTGCCTGGATATTAATTTGCCATTTGCATTAAAGATGTTTAATTGCAAATTATCACCAGTTTTAAAACGTAAGTTTTCAAAATTTAGTTCCTGATCGAATAAACTAGGGTAGGCTTTTCCAGTGTTTAAAACTTGAATTTCATTAATGCTTGAGCTTCTATCAAGGTCTAAGTTTGTTTCCAGTACAAAAAGACCTTCTTGCATATCGGAGACTAAAATTTTGCCAGATGGCAAGTAAGGGTAAATGCCCCAAGCTCCTTCATAGAAATAACGATGCTCTAATTTTGATGTTGGATAAACGCACACCTTCGTCGGATTATTTGGATCGGACACATCAAATATTTGTAAGCCATCGTAATAGTAAGAAGCAAACAAATAATCATCCCTAAAAAGAACATTGTGCGCAATGGCAATGGAATCTGTTTCTGGTGAAAAGGTAGCGACAACATTCATATTTTCCAAATCTTGAATGTCAACTGCCTTTATTGGAAGCGTAAAATTTTCATCCGTAAAAAAATAGTGGGTTCCCTCTGCATTTAAACATCCCGAATGATTGTATCCTTTAAAGGGATATTCAATAAGTGAGGTGATGTTTTTTGGATTTATTGGATCGCTAAAATCTAAAACAAAAAGACCGAATCCTCCATTGTTGAGAAAAGCAATGTCATCTCTTACAAAAAGATCGTGGACATTGTAACCATCATATTCATACAATAACTCTGGGTCTGTAGGGTTTTCCAAAGAATAGATTCTCATTGGAAAAACACTGATTGATCCATTTTCGGTTGCGATGCCTTTACAGGCATAAAGTTTGTCATTGTCAATAAATATATTATGTGTTTTTCCGAAAAGTTCATTTGAATCATAAACAACCTCAAAAGATGCTGGTAGATTAGAAATGTCTATAATTTGTAAGGTGCTTTCTTCTCTACTTTCTCCACAAACCGCATATAAATAGCCTTTATTATCGTGATAATCTCGATGAACAACTTCATTTCCTTGAAATGCGCCTGGAATAAAGGCAACTCGTTTTTCATTGCCGGAATCCGTAATGTCAAAAATGCGTGTACCATCGGTAGAACCTATGACGGCAAACTCTCTATTGTTGTTTACAAATCCCCAGACCTCATTATATGGATTGTTGTATTTTGAAGAAGGAGTAATGTTTTCATCTTTCCAATTAAATATTACAGAAGCGGTATCGACTTGGGCAAAAAGAGGCGACGAAGCGAAGAGCAATATTAAAATGGAAAGAAATTTAAACATAAGCTATTAATTCTTTTACGACTTTGGTCATTTTAGGTTCGGCTTCCGCAGCTACTGCAATTACCTCTTCTAAAGTGACAGGTTTTAAGTTCTCAATAGGCATAGATTCATCTGTTATTACTGAAATCGCAAATACCTCTATTCCACAATGAATTGCAACAATAACTTCAGGAACTGTTGACATACCAACGATATCACCACCAATTTTATTGAGGTGAAGGTACTCAGCCTTAGTTTCTAAGTTGGGACCAGGCAGGCTGACATAGACCCCACGGTGGGCCGTAAAATTATTGGCTTTGGCGATTTCCATTGCTTTGCTTTTCAAGCGTTCGGAATAGGGCTGACTCATATCTGGAAAACGAGGACCCATTTCATCTAGGTTTTTGCCTCTTAATGGATTGTCATAATGCATATTTATATGATCATCAATAATAACCAAAGAACCTTTTTTAATATCAATATTGGTGCTTCCCGATACATTCGATACGAAAAGAGTAGAAATGCCCAACATTTTCATTATTCTAACAGGAAAAGTAACCTCTTTCATATCATATCCTTCATAATAATGAAAACGTCCTTGCATAACCACTACATTTTTGTTTTCTAGGATGCCAAAAATCAAGCGTCCTTTGTGGCTTTCTACAGTTGAAACGGGAAAATTTGGAATTGCTTCATAAGGCAATTCAAACTTTATGTCAATATCGTTAATAAGGTTTCCCAGTCCAGTTCCTAGAATAATTCCTAAGTTTGGTGTGAAATCAGTTTTTGACTTAATAAAGTCAGTGGTTTCTTGAATTTTTTTCATCCAATCCATAAAATAGGGTAGTTTTTTGTTGAAATACGAAAGTGCAAAAGTAAAAATGCCTGCTAATATTAACTATTAACAGGCATTTATTTATTTTAAAAAATGACATTTAGTAATTACTAGCCAATCATTTTTGGATTTGGACCATATTCGTTGTCTCCAGCATCGCTGTCGATAGTAAGCAAGTATAAAAGGTAAAAGTTAGCAATTGGCACAAGACCAAGAAACATCATCCAACCTGCTTTACCAGTATCATGTAATCTTCTAATTCCAACTGCAATTGAAGGAACTAAAACAGCTAAGTTGTAAACTAATCCTACAATACCAATTATAGAAGCAAGTGTTCCAGAAATACCTCCAAGGACACCGGCTAAAATGTTAAATACTACCATTACAATTACATTTACTAATGTAAAGTACCAGTATTCACTACGTCTTGCACGACCATTAAAATTTGCATAGTTCTCTTTGAGAACCTTCATGTACCAATCTATCATAATGCGGTAAATTTAATTTTGTTTATATAAATTTAAAAAATATTTTTGAATGTTTTAACATTTTTTTAATAGAATTTCGTTTTTTTATGTTTTACTGATAATGTTATTCCTCTGATTATGAATTGACTACAATTAAAATTAGAAAACATCGTCAATTAGCTATTCCGTTCTCTTTGTTTTTCAGTTTGATTTGACTAGACATTTCTATCCAAGCTCCATATGAAAATATGGAAAAAGAATTCACAAACGACTATTAAAGGTTCTATAACTAGGCAATTATAGGGTATCAAACAGAACAAAAATGATTAGGATGAAGAATTTTTCCAATATCTAACCAAAATTGTTGTTTAAATTTGAAGTCTTGATATACTTTGAACATTGTTTACGTCGCAGCAAAGTTAAAAATATTTTTTAATTGAACAATGTTATTGTTGTGTTTATATCTTATTGAGAAAAATAGTTGGTGTTTTAAACATTTGAGTGAGCTAAAATCCATAAATTTTTCTTTGACCATTCCTTAAACTAATCTTTTTCAAAGATTTTGGTCTAACATATAAAGTTTAAGTTATGCTTTATCATATTTTTGATTTATCTAATATTATTCTTGGCATTCTTTTGATGACCAACAGAATTGGCAGAAATGGAGTACCTGTTGCGAGTAGTAATTCAATTGTTGTGTTTTTAGATTTATTTAGAAATGTGTGGGGCTTGATTTCATTTGTTTTGGGATTGTATTTATTACTATTCCACTCTTATTGCGAAGTACATGATTTAACAGGAATAGTTGGAGGATTATTGATATTAGGGTCTGGCTCTTTGCTCTCCTCTATTTCTTTGTTTTCCCAATTGGCTGCTGCACTGCGTTTGTTTTCTATTCCTATTGGGATTGCTGCCATAATTGTCGGTGTTTTGGGATTGCTTGATATTCACTGGCTTTGCTTTGGTTTGGTTTAAGATGAAGAGCATAAAAAAATGACCTCCAAATATAATTATACCTGAAGGTCATAAATGCTATATTACAAATGTTCAATTTGTCATTACTATGATTCCATCAATCTTGGAGCATCAGTTTTTTTACTTCAGTTTTTCCTTCATAATGAAGGGTAATGAAGTACATTCCACTGTCTACAGATTCTAGATTGAAATGAATGGTTGTTTCGTTTTCATTAATTTGATGCATATCTACTAGTTTTCCATATACGTTGTAAATGCTAATTTGATTTAAATTTTTACTATTAGGGTCTAATTGAATTGAAAACTGCCCAGTCGTTGGATTAGGGTACACTAGCCACAATGGAACCATTTCTACTGGTGCTTTGTGTGCATTTAAGCTTTCCTCATTATCATTTGATGGTTTATCCATTCCACAAGTTGTGATAGAAGTTGGTGTGTTTAAATTATAGCTACTTAGGCAATTGGTGTTTTGCGAATCGTTGCAGTAAAAACTGCCATCTTCAAAATATAGAGTTCCAAAATCGGCTCCTTGAACATATACAAATGCATAAGGACCTAAGTCGTACTCTGTTATGCTTTCATATGACCAAGTACAGTTTGTCGAAGAATATAAATCACTCAACCACGGATAATCATTGAAAATTTCAGGTGTTTCATTATTTGGTGGTTCAGGGTGGTTACCTGCGCAACTCCAAGTATCTGTTGGGCTGCCTAAACTGTATGCCTGAACGCAATCAATATTGTTTCCATCTTTGCAATAATAAGAACCATCTTCAAAATACAGGGTAGCAGATTCACTGTTTATAACTTGTACAAATGCATAAGCACCCAAGTCAAAAATATTTACAGTTACTCCATCACAATTATTCATATCAATAACATCATTTAACCAAGGTAATTCATTGAATATTTCATTTTCATTATTGTTAATGCAATCAGTATCAGAAACTTCAATCACAAAAACTTGCTCCAAAATATTGGGACAATCGTTCACAATAGCGCTTACTGTATAGGTTGTAGTTACAGAAGGGGCCACTGTTATAATTCCAGAAACAAGATCTATTTCTTGTACCCCTGTTGTTGGCTCAATGGTAAGATCTAATACAGGACAAGGAGTTGGAATGTCAAATGGACCAGAAGGTCCTACTTGGTTAATTTGTGAACCTAATTTATAGAATGATTCAAAACTAACACTTTCATTTGGACAAGTTGACAATAAAGTTGGTTGTGGATCAATGTTTATAATATCGCCAATATTAATTGTTTCAGTAGGTGTAAGGTTAAACAAATTTGAACAAGCACCAACTCCACCAGGTCCAGTCGGTCCTCCCAGTTCACAAATATAATTTCCAGAGCAATCATATATCAATGTTCCTTCATCAGGAGCTATATTTACAAATCCAAATAGCTGCGCTCCATCAATTTCATAAATATTAATATTAGAATAAATAGTTGGTCCAAATAAAACTGCTTGGAGTAGAGGTAAATCAGTTATATTTTCAAAACCACAATATCCTTCAATTGTATTAGTTGGTTCAGAGTTTTCTCCGCAATTCCAAACGGATGTTGGATCGCCTAAGTTGTATGCATTTATACAGTCGAGGTTGTCACTGTTTTTGCAATAATGGGTTCCATCTTCAAAGTAAAGTGTGGTTGCCTCTGGAGTTATTATGTTTATAAATGCATAAGCTCCTAAGTCAAAAATTTCAATACTTATGCCTGTACAATTGTTGGGGTTAATTGCATCATTTAACCAAGAATAATCATTGAAAATTTCAGGGTTTTCAGAATTGTTTTCTTCCTCTTCCTCTTCCTCTTCCTCCTCAGCTAAATCTCCACAGTTCCAACTTGAATCAATTGAATCCAAACCGTATGCATCTTCGCAGGAAAAATTTGATGCACTTGTACAATACAAAGTGCCATCATTTAAATATAAATATCCTCCATCATTGTTTTCAATATATAAAAACTGATAAGATCCCATTTCATAAATAGCTATAGAAGCACCATTACAATCATTCGGATCAACAATATCCGATAACCAAGGGTATTCATTAAAAATCGCTAAATCAATCTCTGGGTTAGAAGGTGTGGCTTGTGCCTCTTCAATACAGGTAACAATAATTGCATTCTGAGCTATAGCGCAAGGCGTATTAAAAGCAGCAATTTTGTAATCAAAGTTAACTTTTTGTCCATTGAAATGATTGAAAGAAATTCCTTCGTCGTAATAGGGGTCGAAAACAACTCCGTTTTCCATTTCAATGAAAAAGTATT
>JAHDGP010000267.1:4167-6411 GCA_020627525.1 Bacteroidota bacterium | reverse complement strand
CCATTTTCTACTTTTGTACTGTTTTCTACTGCTTTTCTACTTTTTTTCTACTGCCTTAATTCTCTTATTATCAATAGTTTATAATGAATAATAAGTAATAGTACAAAAATAATAAGTGTAATTAAGGTGAGTCCTGTTTTGTAATTGTAAAGTATCATTATATATTAGGACCTTGTATCACAATTACTTGTAAATTGATTTCAGAGCTTAGTTTAAGATATAAAAATCCGAAAACTGAAAGAAAAAAAAATAAACATTTAAGAATCAACGTTTTAAAGCCTTGTTTTTTTCAAAAAGAGGATGGAATCACTCTCTATACTAGGCACACACGCGTTAACGTAAATGTAATTAATCATTGATTATTTTATGAAATATGTATAAAAATCAGATTCTGTGTCAATCTGTGTCAGAAAGACAAAATACATATTTATAAAACACTGTTAACTAACGGTTTGCATTAGTATTAAAAATAAACACAGGATTGACACAAAGCAATTACGTAAGTAATTTGCTTTCTGTAACTAATTGATTTTCAGGAATTAAGTGTTTTGTCTACGTATCCCACCTTCGGTACGAAATTCAAGTTTTCAACCCTGTAATTCAATGAGTTACAGGGTTTTGTTTTTACATTTATTCATTATTATATTAAATTTTATTCAAATGGATGCTAATATTTTTGCTGAAAGATTGAGAACAGCCAGCTCATCAAAACTGCCTATTGATCCATTGAGAAATGAAATTGGTCTCGAAAACATTGATTTTGCCTATCAAATTCAAAATATCAATACGGCACATCGTGTAATGAATGGAGCCAGAATTGTCGGAAAAAAGATTGGTTTAACTTCTAAAGCTGTTCAAAAACAGTTGGGTGTTGATCAGCCTGACTTCGGAGTATTGTTTCACGATATGGAAGTTTTGAATGGCTTATCTATAAGTGTTAAAGAGTTGATGCAACCGAAAGTGGAGGCTGAAATTGCTTTTGTTCTAGCTCAAGATTTGGATGAAGATAACTTGACTATAATTGATATAATGGATGCTATTGACTATTGTCTTCCCGCCATCGAAATTGTTGGAAGTAGAATAGAAGGTTGGAATATCAAAATCACAGATACTGTTGCTGATAACGCTTCTGCCAGCCATTATGTGGTTGGACATAGGCCAAAAACATTGGATGAGTTTGATGTGGTCAACTGTAAAATGGAGATGAGCTGCAATGACAAGATTATTTCAACAGGCATTGGAGCTGACTGTCTTGGCTCCCCATTGAATGCAACTCTTTGGCTTGCAAAAAAAATGCAGGAAATAGGTAACCCTTTAAAAGCGGGCGAACTTATATTTTCTGGGGCTGTTGGTCCAATGTCTGTCGTAAATGCTGGTGATCATATTCAGGCAAACTTTGAAGGTTTAGGGACTGTCTCTGTTATTTTCGAGAAATAACTAATTGATGGGCAATAGTTTTATAGATTCTTGTAAAATTTCAATTCCATCTCCTTCAAAAACAATTCTACCACTCTCATTCTTAAAATCGCTTTTATACAAGTTTACTGAAGTGATAATATTGGCATCCAAAGCTTGAAGTGTCCAAATTAAAGATTGCATTGCTTTTTCTCCGCGTGGAGGATGAGGTGTGAACACAATAGGCAAAACTGGTTTGCCCTTTAATTCACCTGATGTTGCCAACCATTCAAATGCATTTTTTAGAATCGCTGGTATATTGTGGAGATATTCTGGTGTTGAAATTATCAATGCGCTGCTTTGCTTAATTTCTTGTCGCCATCTTTTAACCATTTCTGGAAGAGAACCATCTTCAAAATCTGGATGAAAAGTAGGTAATTGTTTTAATTCAAATTTTTCAAATTCAAAAATTGAGGAGGACAATGATTTTAACAATCCATCATTTGATGAATCCTTTCTACTAGAACCACTTATGGTTGTGATCTTTGTTTTGGTCATTTTAATCTATTGAAAAATAAATAAGCTTGCATTTTATCAGGTTTACAATATTGTTTGGATCATTTACTTTAACATCAGAAATAACTATTTCATTTTGGGTCCAATCCTCCTGCTCCTGCAAAAAATGATACTACTTTCATATAAATTGTTTTTCCCGATTCCTAAAAATAAATATTTATACGCACTTTATTGACAATATTGATTCAAATTAGTCGCAAAAGTACAATTTCTACCCTTTACAACTCCAGTATAAACGCCCCACTCCGCCACACATCGTAATACTCGATATTC
>JAHDGP010000267.1:1977-4157 GCA_020627525.1 Bacteroidota bacterium | reverse complement strand
AAGCTTTGTATCACCTCTTTCTTGATTCCATAATTCATTGTGTTGTCCAAAATTACTTTATCTGGTTTAAACTTTTCTTCCAACTCCTCAATAGACCCATCAAATTGGTTGTGCAAAAGTATTATGTCTACCTCATTTGATGCAATCTTACTTAACTCTGTTTCTCCATCTAACAAGAGTATTTGATATTCTCCAAATTGAACAAATGGAAAATCCATTTTCAATATTTCTGATTGATATTGTTCAAAACTGTTTATTGCAAAATTTTTACAGTCATTTATATAAGAACGAATCCTGTTTGGAGCAATGTTAAAATCAAATCCTTCAAGTTCTTCTTTTGACTTTATTGAAACGGCATTTTTCCCATGAAAGAAATCTATGGCAGTTTCATTTTTTAAAGAATATACAATCATCTTTTGGCTAGATCTTTGGCCAAATCCAACAACCAAAAAGTACAGCAGCAAAGTAGCAATTCCAATTTGAACCGTTCTCAACTTTGAATATTGTTCTCTGAAAATTCTGTAAGAACAGAATAAAATCAGTACGTAAAAGGCAAAAACTCCTACTCCTTCAATATATACACCTTGCAGGGTTGAAAAAGGTAAATTTTCCAAATGCTTCAATAAGTAATTTAACGCAGCAATGAGATTTTGCAAAACAAACCCAATTTGTTGAGCCCAGAAATCTGAAAAGGAAAAAGCAAATAACATCAATCCGATTGACAAAATAAAGGTAGCAGCAGGAATTACTATCAGGTTTGAAATGAAAAAGTAAATAGGAAATTGATTAAAATAATACAATCCCAAAGGAAAAGTAGCCAATTGAGCAGCGATAGAAACGCTGGTCAATTGCCAAACTTTATTCGTCAAATAAAAATCGAAAAACAATAGCCGCTCGATCTTTGGTTGAATGTAAATAATTCCTCCAACAGCTAAATAAGACAGTTGAAAACCCACTTGATTAATCAGAAGAGGATCATAGCACAGCAATATAAATGCAGATGCAAATATTATATTGAAACTGTTGACACTTTTTAGTTTAAATGCACCCACTTGAATCAATGTAAACATCAAGGATGCTCTCCAGACAGAAGGTGATAAACCTGTTAAAAATGCAAATATCCACACACCTAAAATGATCAATATAAGTTTTGGAAACTTTAAAAATTTATGCCTGTCAAAAACCTTAAGCATTATATTCAATATCATCCAAATTATGCCTACATGTAAACCAGATACTGCTAATACGTGCATTGCCCCAGTGTTGGCATAAACTGCCTGAAGTTCAGAATCAATATTATGTTTATAGCCCAAAAGCAAAGCACTGGCAACAGCTACTTCTTTTTCACTTTTCACATAATTTTCTACAACAGCAAGTAAATAATCTCTTGTTGAATATATCCATTTATAGAAAGTCAAGCCTTCATTTACACCATACTTTTCCCACTGATTTGCTTTTAAGTAGCCCTGATGATAAATGCGTTGATTTGATAAGAAAAATTTATAATCAAATTGATTGGGATTTTTAGGCTTTTCTATTGCTTTGAAAACATTTTCCACTAAAATAAAGTCTCCATATTCAACTTCAGGGACTGCTTCTTTGTTATCAAAGTAAACCATCGCTTTTCCACTTGTTTCGATAACCGATCCTGCTAAAAAAATTTGTTTCACATCAACAATCCCTTTACTTGTTTTTTCTTTTACGATTAATGGTTCTCTCAACTTAACAAGTAATTTGGATTCTTTTGAAGTGTAATTTCCAAAATAATTTGCTTTTTCATACTCTTTTGTTGCATTACCAAAAGTATTTCCCAAACAAAAGAAACCAACCACAATTGCAATTCCGAAATATATTCTATCATTCAACTTAATTGCTTTATTCCCACCCAAAAGAGCAAACAATAAAATCGGCAATAACAAAACAAGAAGTAGCCACAAATAGTCTTGATTTTGAATATACTTCATGGATAGGATTCCCATTACAAATGGAAAAACTACCCGAAAAAACGTAAATTTATCCCAACAAAAATGACCATTTTCCATAACAATTATACAATGAAAAAATACACAAAATGCAAGTTACTTTGAGGCTTCAAAAATAAATATTTAACTTTTCTTGCAAAATTCAAAAAATATTTGCAGAAGGTGCCTTCTTCCTATAGAAAGGTTGCAAGTATCTTT
>JAHDGP010000267.1:0-1877 GCA_020627525.1 Bacteroidota bacterium | reverse complement strand
TTGCAAGTATCTTTTGCAAGCATTTTCAGATGACTATTTTACAACAAATACCATGTTCCAATAAGCGAAGTAAATAGAAAAACTTGTGTTGGTTTTTGATGGGTGTTGTTGACAGAATTGAAATATTATACTGGGCGTTTTGTAGGAGATACATTTTATGACGGAAAGCTAAACCTAAATGTAATACCATTACATTGACAAAGCCACTTTCTGAACTAATTACAAGCTGGAGCAATTATTACATCTAATTCTCCACCATCTTTCACTTCAAAGCCTCCATTTAGTTTTACCATCATTTCTGCTTTCATAATTACATTTCCAGTAGCAGGAATTTGACCGGCAGAATAAATTGCTTGAATAGCTTCAATGATTCCACTAGGAATTGGAATGGAGTTTTCTGTTATGATCAATGGCAAACAAATACAAGAATCATCTAGGTTCGTAGAATAATTCCCAAATGAGCCATTTAAGTATTTGTTAATGATATTATTGGTAGCATCGTTGAAGTTGGTTTTATCAAAATCTACTCCATTAGCTGGTCCATTTTCATTACCCTGAAACTCTAAGTTTGGGTTTCCAGATGGATCAATAATTTGAGACTTCCGAAACATCAATCCAATTTCCACTGGTTAAATCTATACAATAAGGGAAAGCAGCATTTTGATTAAAAACAATTGTTATCAGAAAATCTCCAGCAATACTGCCATCGTATGAATGGGCAAGGTAGTTCTGCCCCGCACAAACAGGTAAAGAAGTGAAGTTCAAATCTGTGTAACTTCCTGCATTTATGTAATTACCCGAAGAACTGCCTTCCTGAAAAAAACCGTCGAATAAGATTACATTGGGATCATAGTTAAATCGAATGGAGGAATTTCCTAACAATACACCTCCATCATCTGATCTTAATTGAATCTTATAACAGGCGGTACCATTGATACAATCACTATTAGAACTTTCGATAAATCGGATATCAATTGATTGTCCAACCATATATATTGGAATGAATAAATACAAACCCAGGCAAATTGCGAATATTTTTTTCATACTTATTATTTTAAGTTATGATAAAACGATAAGCTCGCCATTTGGACAGCTTTTTTCGTACGCATTTTCCTAATGAAATCTATCAAAGTATCAACAATTATTAATCTTCCAAAAGAATAATTTGAACAAAATAAACTTGTATAAATAGTCAAAGTTATTGTTTCACTCTTATCAAGTACCAAAGTAAAAGTAATCAAATTTTCTGATTTTCATATTGCTACATCTACACTAAATGATAGGTTTGTCATCTCCCCTAGTGGTATTGCAAAAAACGTCATATAATTTAAATAGAGGTTGATTGTAATATTGAATCAATTTTTTATTAAAAAACAAGTTAAATCATACAACTATTTCTCTTCAAATTTGTCTTTATCTTAAAGTCAAAATTTTATGCGAAAGCTTTTCATATTAATAATATTATCTACAATTTCAATTTCTTCAATTCTAGCTCAGACAGGTGTAATACAGGGGCGAGTATTCGATCCTATAAATAATGATCCTATTCCTTTTGCCAATGTTGTTATTCAAGGAACAACTTCTGGAGCAACGACCGACTTGGATGGCAATTATAAAATTGAACAATTGGAACCAGGGGCCTATAACATTTCTGTTTCTTATGTTGGCTATCAAACAAAAACCATCTTTGAAATTAGGGTAACCAATTCGAGATCGGCCAATGTGGATATTGAAATGGAAGAAAATACTACCGATCTTGAAACGGTAGTAGTAACAGCTAGCCCATTCAGTAAGACTGAGGAAAGTCCAGTTTCTCTGAGAAGCATTGGAGTGGATGAGATAAAAAGAAATCCTGGTGGAAATAGAGATATTTCAAA
>JAHDGP010000266.1 GCA_020627525.1 Bacteroidota bacterium | reverse complement strand
ACCTAAAATACCTCCTCCACTCCATCCAACTACGCTGACTTTTTGATTATGCTTTTCGAAAATTTCATCCAGCCTAGCCTCTAGCTTTACCAAATGTTCTTCACGTACTAAATTCACTCCTAGTTTCCACTTGTAGGTTTTAAAGCCTTGGTTCCTAACAAATTTCCTAATGTGATTCATTGAATAATCGCCCCATAAAAAAGGAGGTAAAAAGAGTACAGGATGGCTTTGTCCATCTATTCTTTTAGGGATGAATGGGTGCAACAAAAACATTGGCCATTCAATTAAAAAACGGCCTTCTAAAGCAAAATTTATCAAAGAAGGAAAGGAGGCACTTTCTTTATTTATGCGATCAATTTCTGACTTAAATTTTTCAGCAACTTTAGCAATCCTCTTTTTTAAAGTTTTTTTCTTAACATTTTCATTTGCTAAGTTTGCTAAGTCTTCCAAAAGATTGTACATGAAAATATACTCACGGTCCATTCCATTCTTTTCACATTTAGTTATCAGCTTATCAAACAAATAATCTATATCGTCTTCATCGTACAATCCATCGTCAAATGATTTTTCAATCGTCTGTTTGTAAGGATGAAGAACAATTCGATTTCTAAACAATTTTGTTTTCTCTTCACAAAGTACATCCTCCTCCACCAATAAGGTATAAATCAACTCCCCAAATGCTTGATAAAGCTTCACTTTATTTCTCATATTCACTATTAACATTGCCATAAATAATCTACTTGTGCTTGGCTATTTGTTGATTTTCTCAAGTAACAAAATAAAACTCTTAATGTTTTTTTCTGTTCCTGTTATTTTAAACCTTCCTTGAATTTGTGCTTCTTTCCACTTAATTTCTCCCTTGTGAATACGATCAAGTGTTTTTGAATCAATCGTTAAAACCACACTTGGTTTTTTACTGATTTTTTTAGAACTCGTAACTTGCTTATTTGAAATTTCCAACGTAATAGTATCCACATCAGAGGTAACTACTATATGATTTTTTCCTTTTAAGTCTTCAAACTGTTTTACATTTGCTTTATAATATTTCCTGACTTTATTAAAATACAAATTCGATTTCGGTGTAGCTTTTTTCTCCTTTTTTTTCTTTTTGCTTCTGTTTAATATTATGGCTTCCAACTCATTCGCTGATTCTCGAATGTATCTTGAAAACACATCGGCATCGGGCATTGTTTTAGCATCGGAAGTTGTTGTAATACTTACTTGACCGTTGTAGCTAAATATTCCAATAATCAAACCTAAACCATCAACAACAGGTGTCAACCCGAAGATTGACAATACTTTATGACCGTTTAAAAACAAAGGCAACTGCGGTCCTGGAATATTTGTAATTGTAACATTAAAAGGTGGTCGATGGTATTCATTTAAATTGTACCGACTGTATACACCAGCCGCTAAGTTTACCAAACCGAAAGGTACAGCATCTGCCATCTGCGCCAAAGTTTTGGCACCTAGAGCTTTATGCTTCATTTTACCTCTGATGGTCTGTTCTTGAATTGCCTTCAATCGTTCAATCGGATCTTCTATATTGGTCCCTATAGGAATGAACATATTGGATATTTTATTGCTCATTTCACCTTTTTCGCTCTTCTTACGAATGGATATTGGTACATTCGCAATCAATGGCTGAGAGGGCATTTTTTCTTTTTCTAATAAATACCTTCTTATACCACCAGAGCAAATAGCCAAAATTATATCATTGAGGGTAACTTCCATTTCATTTTTCAAAGCTTTAACTCTGTCCAATGAAAGAATTGCCGTTCCCCACGTTCGTCTTGGTGAAATGGATTGATTGAAAATCGTTTTTGGAACAGGAAAAGATGTTTTGACTAATTCATTTTTAATCTGCATCCTGTTTTTAATCCTGTTTTCTGCTAATTTTAGAATGGTTTTACCTGCCACTTTTGGCAGTTTAAGTGGATTTTTAAAAAATTTGATAGAACTTTTTGCCAATAGTGTAAAGTCATTTGGCAATGGATCTGGATTGAATGGTTCAATTGGTTTTGTACTTATTTTTTCATCTTTAAAAATACTGAACAAAACTCCCATTATTCCAACACCTGACATTCCATCCACCATTACGTGATGGATTTTAGCAACGATGGCAACGGAGCCTTCTGGAACCTGCGAAACATTGTTCAATCCCTCCACAAAAGTTATGGACCAAAGGGGACGGCGTAAATCCAAGGGACGGCTAAATATAGAGGCGGTTAATTCTCTCAATGTCTCCCAATCCGCAGGATCTGGCAGTTTTATATGCTGAATTTGCATATCCAAATCGAAATTAGGGTCATCAGCCCAATACGGATAGTCCAAATTTAGCGGAACATGTACCAATCTTTGGCGGAATTTAGGCAGCATGTGTAACTTACTCTCTACTCCTTTTTTAAAATTCTTAAAATCAATAGATCCTTCAATCACTGCCAAAGTACCAACATGCATTGGACTTTTGGGTGATTCTGAATATAAAAAAGCGGCATCATAGCCTGAAATGGGCTTAATTGGTGCCTCTTTTACGTCATTAATTAATTTTTTAATCATCTGCTATTGGTATATTCAAAATTCAGTGAACAAATTTAAAGCACTCAAACATAATTACTTAATAATTGCTAAACAATGGATAAAAGATTATACAGAAGTTGCTTAGAAATGATGAATATCAATCAAAACTCTAAGTAACTTCCCAAATTTAGCGTCAAATCAATTTTATTTTGTGCAATGTTTACAATAATACCAAATTTGACGAACACTGTGTAGTTTTTTAAACAAAATCAAATAATTTCCTTCAAAGCTCCAATCAATGTATTCACATGGTTTTTCGTACAGCTTTCTCCCATTATGCCAATTCGCCAAATTTTTCCTGCAAATGCACCCAATCCTCCACCAACTTCAATATTGAAATCATTTAACAACTGGCTTCTCAATTTAGCTTCCTCTAGTCCTTCAGGTAAAAAGACTGAATTGAGGTTTGGTAAACGATATTGCTCCTCAACCAAGTATTTAAAACCGAGATTTTCCAACTGTTCTTTTAAATGAAGATGAACTGTTTTATGTCTGTTCCATCTATTCTCCAAGCCTTCTTCTAAAACAAGATTTAAAGCGGTATGGTATGCGTAAACCGAAGAAACTGGCGCTGTATGATGATAGGCTCTTTTTGCTCCTGCCCAGTAATTTTTCACTAAACTAAGGTCCAAAAACCAACTTTGCACCTTCGTTTTTCTATTTTCCAATGCATTCATTGCCTTGTCTGAAAATGTTACGGGTGACAATCCTGGTGGCGCACTCAAGCATTTTTGCGTTCCGCTATAAAGGGCATCTATTCCCCATTCATCAACTTTTAGCGGCACCCCGCAATAAGAGGTAACAGCGTCAACCATTAATAAGGAATTGGCATTGTGTACTATATCGCTGATTTCTTGGAGTGGCTGGCAGGCTCCTGTAGATGTTTCAGCGTGAACCAAAGCAACCAATTTGGGATTTGGGCATTTTTCCAAAGCGGCTTTTATCTGGCTTGGTTCAATAATTTTTCCCCATTCTACTTCAACCTTGTGAACTTTGGCACCACATCTTTCTGCAATTTCAGCCATTCGTCCTCCAAAAACACCATTGATTCCTATTATACATTCATCACCAGGTTCTAACAAATTAACCAAACATGTTTCCATCCCTGCGCTTCCAGGTGCAGAAACAACGAAAGTCAAATGATTTTTTGTCAGTAAAGTTTTTTGGGTCATCTCTTTTACCTCATCCATCATTTTCACAAACTCAGGATCTAAGTGTCCAATCAATGGAGTTGCCATTGCTTTTAATACTCTTGGGTGGGCATCAGATGGACCTGGACCCATTAAAATTCTTGGTGTTGGATTAAATTTATACATTATTTTCTTTTCGTGATTCTAGTAAACCGATATTGAATTTTGCAAATTTATAATATTATCATTTACTAAAAGAACTCTGTTGAGAGTAAGTCTAAGTTTAGCGTTTTGGTTTCATTTACCAAAAGTTGATTTAAGACGTTCTCTTAACAGAGTTCTACACCTTGAAGCGCAATTTGATGCTTTTTAATATTGAGCTTAGGAATAGCTCAAAGATAACTCAGCGTCGGCTGCCGATCCACTTTGATCGAACCGTCGAACCGAATATCTTTTTACATTATTCTGTCGAGATGTCGAACCAGATATTTTTATTCACCGTAGCGCAACTATGCTTCATAAAAATGTCCCGGCGGGGAACCGCTTGAATAATATTAAAATATAAAACGGTCCGACGTTCGGTCAAACTTGGACACTTATTTATGAGCTATTCCTTAAGTAAATCTTTATAGCATTTAATACAATTTAAATAATAAAATGTCGCATATAATTGAATAAAATTGAAAGACGAAATTTTATAAGCATATTCTAAAAAAGATAGTAATATGAAAGACTAAAAAGCGCACTAAAAATGTGATTCAGTGCGCCTTAATAAATTAAATAACTAATAATTCATATACAGATTAATCTTTAATAAACCTTTTAATAACAATTTCTTTTTCTGTCTCCAATTTCAGGAAATAATTTCCTACACTATATTCTTCAACAATAAGTGAGACTGAATTTACACCTATTGAAATATTTAATTGTTTTTCAGAAATCAATTTGCCAAAAATATCATAGATAGTAAGATTTGCCAATCCCGATATTTCGCTTTCAAAGTTCATTTGTAATTTATCTGAAACTGGGACAGGATAAACTTCGAAATTCTTTAGCTCTAAACTATTTCTATTAACACTTACTACATCACTTATTAAATTTAAATTATCAAAAATTGTTTTTTCTACCAATCTATAGTAATGTACACCACGTGATTTGTTTTCATGAACAAATTGATAACTGATTTTTTGGTTGGCATTGCCTATTGCATTTACCACTCCTATTTGTTTAAATCTTTGTCCATCTGTTGAATGTTCAATAATAAATGATTTTGAATCTTTTTCAGATGCTGTTGCCCAGTTTATTACATTTCCATTTTCTTGCTTTACTACATTAAAATCTAGCAACTCAATATCTGTGGTTTGACAATCAAGCATAGACTGCTCTAATGTTAAAACACAATCTGGATAATCATCACTGGTAACTGAATAAGAATAACCATTTGGTGTAGTAAAAGGTCCAAATGAAATTACTCCATTAGGTACAGGTCCAAAGACTACTCCTGTATTATTATCAGTAATTAAATAAGACAGAGCACCTGTAAGAGAGATAATCACATCATATTCATTCGTTCCATCACACAACGCACTATGTTGTGCTTCTAAGCCTTCACATGGGTCGTCACAGTCGTAAACACAAGTACCGTCATTACAATTGGCAGATGAATCATAGTTACATGCTGTTATATCATCACAACCATATCTAGTTACAGTTACAACTATACATGCACAAGTAGATGAATCCCACTCCTGAATATCTCCCAATAAACAATTTGTATTGCAAGTTGTATCATAGGCTTCACAAGAACCATCATTTGCATCTGCATTTGGATTAAAGTTTGGCGAACAAGGATCAGTACAACCTAAAATATCATATATACAAGAATCATCATCACAATTGGCAATTGAAACGTAATTGTTTGCCATAGGATCCGTACAACCTGGTCTTACCAATGCTATAGACTCACATCCACAAATGGCAGGCTCCCATATTTCTATTGGTCCTAATGAACAATCCGAATTACAAGTTCTGTCATAATCTGCACACGAACCATCATCACCATCAGCTGTAGGATCATAATTAGGAGCGCAAGGATCGGTACAACCTGCATTACAAGGAAAATAAGTACAAGAACCATCATTGCAATTAGCTCCTGAATCGTAATTACAAGCACTTGGATCATTACAACCTGAAATTGCAACTTCAATTTCAATACAAGAACAAGAAGCTGGACTCCAAACGGTCAAGTTCCCGTCGCTACACTCTTCATTACATGCTATTTCATAAGTTTCACAACTTCCATTATTCTGATCTGCCGTTGCGTCATAATTCGGTGCGCAAGGATCAGTACAACCAGGGTTGCAAGGAGCTAATTGGCAAGAGCCGTCATCACAATTCGCTGCTGAATCATAATTACAAGCTGTTGGTAACGTACAACCAGAAACAATCTCGACAACTATAACACAAGAACAACTGGCAGCATCCCAAGCTGTAATATCTCCATTTCTACAATCATTGTTACAAGTTCTATCGTAGGCTTCGCAAGAACCATCATTGGTTTCCGCATTTGGATCATAATTGGCAGCACACGGGTCAGGGCATCCTGGATTACAAGGTTCATAAAAACAAGAACCATCATTACAGGTCGCACCTGGATCATAATTACAAGCTGTCGCAAATGTACAACCAGGAATAGGCGTTTCAACTGTTATACAAGAACAAGTCTCTGTATCCCAAACTTGAATATCGCCTTCACTACAAGTTTCATTACATGTTTTTTCATAAGCCAAAC
>JAHDGP010000265.1 GCA_020627525.1 Bacteroidota bacterium | reverse complement strand
ATGTTTAATATTTGTAAAATATAATGATTGTATTCTTTTAAATAACTTTCAGCTTCTTCTTCACTGTAGTGATCTAATGGCGTAACATTGTAAAAAGTTTGTCTGTCTTTTTCATAAGGTCCAGGTGCGGAAATAGAAGCACCAGCAACTCCTCGCATATATTTGGGTGTTGCTCTAACTTCCAAAGGTTTACTTGGATCTAAGTACAAAAGGTCATTTTCAGTAACGAACTTTTCTAATTCTGGTAATTGAGTTTTTATGGAAGAAACGAATTCTTCTTTCGCAACATGATTTTCACTTATTTTATCAATCAAAGTTCTAACATCAGCAAGTTTGGGAGAAGCCTTTATTTTGTAACCAAAGTATTTTGGCCACAACTCTTCTGTTAGTTTTTTCATTTTTACATGAATGGCGTTTTTCTCTTTCAATCCACGTTTGAAAATTTCATCAGATGAATATTCTGCAATAAGATCTAATTCAAATTTCTTTGAATAAAGTGTTTTGCCCAATCTAAAGCTTCTGGCACCAGACTCATTGTTGTTGATTTCAGTCAAAACTGACTTTTCTAACCATTCGCTGAAATCTGCTACAGTTTTTTTCGCTGTTTTCAACGCACTCACAAAATCTTTTTTACTAAAAGAAGTATTTCTCCAACCTTTTTCATCCTGCAACTTTTCAAGATCATCATATACAGATAATCCACCATTGATTTGCGAAATGGCTAGATTGGTGTGCTCTTTTGTTGGATTAATGATGTTTTGCTTAGCAGCTTCATAAAAAGCAGGAACCTTTTGTAATTTTTCATAGAGTGCCGATATTTTGTTATTGTCCTCCCTTTTTGCAACAATATCTAAAGTACCAGCCAAATTGTAATAAGATGGATTCCATTCATAGCCTTTATATTTAGTAATATACCATATTTCGGATTCCAATAGGTTTTGAATTAAGAAATAATCTACTTTATTGGTTGGAGTCAGTTCTTCAAGGGTGTTTTTTTCTAGAAGTTGAAGGAATTTTTCATATTGCTTCAGGCTTTTATCTCTATTTTTTTGGGACGGAATGACCAGTGAACCATCATATTCTGTCAAACCTTGATACGAAGCGGATGTTGGATTTAACTCCCAATAGCTGTTTAAGAAAAGGTTTTTGAATGACTCAAAGTTCTTGTTCGCATCAAGTAATTGAGCACTTGAATTTGTTTGAAAAATACAAACTGATATTAGAATTACCAAGATTGATTTGGTAAATAATGTATTCATAATTTTTTGCTTAAAGATAAGTAAAGTTTCACAAGTAAAATGAACTAAATATCAAAGACAAATGCTATGAGTGATTTATTTCGTTTTACTAAACGAATTGAGCATACTGTTTTGATCGAATTATGTCATTTTCAATAGACTACTCACAAACATAAAGAGTTTATTTCCGTAAGAATTTCTAACTAATTACCTGTCCAAACGGAGTTTTAAATAAC
Organism: Bacteroidota bacterium; assembly: GCA_020627525.1. Classification (GTDB taxonomy): domain Bacteria; phylum Bacteroidota; class Bacteroidia; order Chitinophagales; family UBA2359; genus JAHDGP01. The sequence continues at coordinate 5,149 of JAHDGP010000265.1, read as the reverse complement.
TTCGTGCATTAGTTAAAATGAAGTGAAATTTTGTTACAGAATAATCTTCATAAACTCAATAAATTAGTGAATGCTACTTTGTTGTTATGCGCCAATTTTTAATAACAATCATCATATTTTGATATTAATTAATATCTAATTTTTATAAAACATAAAAATTGGATTTTCAACTTGTTAAGATGGTATAAGTCTTGACTCAAACCCCAAAAAATAGAGGGTTTCAATTAAAAGGTTTGCTTTGAACTGGATCATAAAAAATAGACTCTATTTATTATTGACCACCGTTATGCTTTTGTCATCATCGGCGGTCTTGCAATATGTGTCTGACAATTTTGAGCAAACATCTTCTAGCAAAGCCCAATTCGATAAAGAGGTCATTCGGATCAAAAAAAGCTTTTATCAGTTTCATTGGAGCGATTTTGCAGAAAAAATTTATGAAAATAATTATACTTTAGACGAGTTTGAAGAACTAAATGAAAAAGGATTTAGTCTGTTTATTTACAAAAAAGACAGCCTTGTTTTTTGGAATAATAATGATGTTGACTTTAGTCTTCAGGATGATAATTCTTTAAAGTATGAACGTGGGGTTAGTTTTGATAAATTGAAAAACGGGTATTATCTAATTATTCATGATCAAAAAATATCCAAACAACTCGGCAACTTAGATGTTGTAGCACTTTATTTGCTTAAATCCGATTATGGTGAGAATACCAATAAATATCTGATTAATAAGCGGAATAAGAACTTAAACATTAGTGACAATATCAATTTCACTACTAAATCAAGGTTAGACACTTGGAAAATTCAAGGAGCCTCTTCTTCAATTTATGCATACGTTGATTCAGTAAAGGATTGGAACTTCAGCAGAATTTTATTGACTATTCTCATTTCCATTTGCATTTTTATAATGCTGTTGGTTATTTATAGCTATTCTGTTGACCTTGTTCGCAAGAAATATCCTTTTCAGGGTTTTGCTGTTTTGGTATTTGGCTATACCAGTTTTAGAATATTGATGTATTTGCTCAATATTCCTCCTTATCTGCGAACATTGCAACTTTTCGAAATTCAAAGCAACGATTTGTTGTTTGGGTCTCTCGGAGACTTGTTTATCAGTTTGGTTTTCTTTTTGATTTTAGTCGTCTTTTTTGTCAATTATGTTCCGTTAAAATTTAAATATCCAAATAACAAAGGCAAAAGAGAGTGGTTTTTTGCTGGCATCCTAACCGTAGTTTTACTATTAGTATGGTTTGGTTGCTTTTTGATTGATAATGTTGTTCAAAATTCAATTGCTTCTTTCAAAATAGTAGACTTAAATGAATTACCGACCTTGGTCAGTATATCTTCTATTTTCATTTATCTTTTCGGAGCTCTCATGATTATTAAGAGATTGGTGTTAGTTGCCAATAGCTTATTGTTAAATTGGGAAGATAGATTGAAGATAGCCCTATTAGTTATCATCGCTTATATGATGTTGCATTTTTATTTTGATGTAACTGTAATAACGATTATTGTAATATTAATGGTTTTGCTTTTTGCTGTTTCTGTAAGAGTATTTTACAGCCACGAAAGAAAACACCAACGTATTACCTACATAATTTTTTGGGTGTTTTTTTCAGCCGCTTTTGTCTCCTTTCAAGTAAACATTTCAGCAGAACAAAAGGAAATTAGACAACGCTTAAAACTTGCTGATAAACTTATTCTACAAGAAAACTATACCGCTGAAAAACTACTAAAAGAGATCAGCCAAAAGGTGATGGATGACAACATCATTAAAACTTTTATAAAAATGCCATTTCTTCCTGAATCGGAAATGTCAAAATATATAAACACTAAGTACTTTAATAAGTTTTTCTATAAGTTCGATATTGAGATATTTGTATTTGACAAATATGGTAAGCGTTTTAGTGGCAGACCTGGATATGATCTCAATCATTTTAATAATTTAATAAATAAATATCGAGTCAATAGAACCGAAAAGGAAAACCTTATTTATACCATTTCGAATCCCAAAGGATTGCCTTATTACATAATGAAATTGAAAATTTTTGATGAAAGGATAATTGATGATGATAATGCTGATATCGGGAATGTTATTTTAAAGGTAGTGGACAATGATGATGATGAAAATGTCTACCCTGAATTGGTTATTGATGACAAAGATAGAGAACCTGAATATCAGTCTGACTATAGCTATGCTATTTATAAGGAAGATACTATTGAAACAGTATTTGGAGAATACTTCTATCCTGATGTGAGGAACTTTGAATATAAATGCAGTAGTTCTCAAAGCTATAAATTGTTTAAGAAAGATGGTTATTCACACATAATATATAATGCTGACAAAAAAGAAAATACGAAACTTAAGTCGATAGTAATTTCAAAGCCTGCGAAAAATGTACTTGAAAAAGTGGCATTGTTCTCTTATCTGTTTATCGCATTGACTTTTATTGTATTGCTAATACTATTTTTAAGGGCTTATCTTTTCTACCCTGAAGAGAAAAAATCGCTTAAAAGAATGTTCTTTTCCACTTTGAAGAAAAGGATAAACTCCTTACTTATAATTATTGTATTCGTTTCTTTATTGACCATAGGCTTGATTACAATCATTTACTTCCAATCTGTTTCTACCGAAAATCAAAAAGATCGTTTGATAGAGATAGAAAAAACAGTGCTTTCTTCTGTTGAAAATGAATTTGCTAATCTTGGAACATTAGACGAAGAAAAGGACAAGATGGAGAGAATATTAAAACAACAGTCGATTATTCACAATGTTGATATTAGTATTTTTGATTTGAATGGCAAACTAATTGGATCTTCATTGCCAGTACTTTTTGATAATGGGATTGTATCGAAGAGTATGAATGCATTGGCTTATAACAGGTTAACTAAAGATTTTCAAAATCAAGTGTTACAAAAAGAAAATATTGGTGCATTGGAATATACTGCCACTTATTCAACTGTTAAAAATGCATCGGGAGAACCCATTGCCTATATGAATGTTCCTTATTTTGGAAGAGACAAAAATTTGCAATCAGATATTTCCAACTTTTTAGTTGTTCTTATAAATGTTTACATTCTTATAATGCTTTTGGCTATTTTAATGGGGGTACTACTGTCTAATTCCGTAACCAGATCATTAGACCTTATTGGTGAAAAACTGCGTCAAATTAGACTGGGTGGTAAAAATGAAAAACTGGATTGGCCAGACAATGATGAAATTGGTGCATTGGTAAGAGAATACAATAGCGCAATTGAAGAGCTTGATCAAAGTGTGAAATTGTTGGCGCAGGCTGAAAGGGAATATGCTTGGCAGGAAATGGCTAAACAAGTAGCGCACGAAATCAAAAACCCGTTGACGCCAATGAAGTTGAGTATTCAACATTTACAAAGAGCGCAAAGAGAGAATCATCCAAGATTGGGAGACTTGACTACAAAAGTTACAAAGACCTTAATTGAGCAAATAGAACATTTAACAAAAATTGCAAATGAGTTCTCCTCTTTTGCTCAAATGCCTAAAACGCAAGAAGAATATATTGAGTTGAATGAAATGTTGAACAACATGTTAGGTTTGTATGAAGAAAATAACGACAGTCTGAATGTTGTAAAATCTTTCCCAGATGAGGATTCTTTTGTCTATACAGATAGAACACAGCTAAACCGTGTATTTTTAAACATTGTTAAAAATGCAATTGAGGCAATGAATGAAAGGGATAAAGGGGTTTTAATTGTATCGGTAAAACAATTGGTTGATACAGTCATTGTCAGCTTTTCAGATAACGGAAGCGGAATCCCAGAAGAGCGCCGCAGCAAGGTATTTGTACCGAGTTTTACTTCCAAAAGATCAGGTATGGGGCTTGGGCTTGCCATTTCTAAAAACATTATCGAAAATGCTGGCGGTAAAATCTGGTTTGAAACCGAAGAAGGCAAAGGCACTACTTTCTTTATTCAACTGCCTTTGAGGAGGTAATCCCTTAAATTATATAAATTGATAGTTTGGTATCTTATTTGTATATTTGTAATAGTAATGCAAATTTTGAAATAAGATGAAAATTCAAGAGTTCAGTTTCGGAAACTTCAAATCATTTAAGGACATACAAACCTTAAACCTTTCTGCTGCCAAAATAAAGTCTAAAAACAAAGAAATTGACTCTTCTAATGTAATTGCCGCAAATGAAAATAGAGATACTGGCTTATTAAAATCAAAAGCAATTTATGGTGCAAATGCAAGTGGTAAAAGTAATATTGTAAATGCTATTATTGACTTCATTTTTATTCTTAGAAGTTCTGTTAAAGATGAAAATGTTCTTAAGAGGTTAGATTCTTTCAAACTCTCATCAGAAACTGAAAATGAGCCTTGCTTTTTTCAAATGGTATTTTGGATTGACAATGTAAAATATAGGTATGGCTTTGAAGCTGATACTAAGAATATAAAGGCTGAATGGCTGTATGGCAAACCAAATGAAAGAGAATTGCCTTTTTTTGTTAGAGATGATCAAAAAATTGTAGAACTCGACAAAACCAACTTTAGTGAAGGAAACAAATTGATAACCTTATTAGGTGATGACTCTGATGAAAATCAGATCTTTCGTAATAACTCCCTGTTTTTATCAACATTGGCAACATTTGGCTTTGCTAAAATATCAAAACTAATAATTGATAATCTCTCTAAAATTTTATTTAGTAGTGGTCTAGGAGATAAAAGTATGATTAAGTTTACAACTGATCTGGTTTTTGATAATAGACTATTTAGAGAAAAGGTATTAGAGTTATTAAAATATGGGGACATTGGTATAGAAAATATTGTTCCTGTAAAAATATCATCTGAAGATTTACCTAAGAATATTGATGAAAATGTTAAGAATTTAATGATGTCGGAAACGGATGGTAAAGTATTAACATCATTCAAGAAGAAATATGATAAAAACCTTGAAGCCAAAGATATGGCTTTGTTTTACTTTGACGGAAGCGAGTCAGAAGGTACTAAAAAATTATTTGAGCTAAGTCCATATCTTATATCAGCCATTAATGCAGGTATACCAATTATTATTGATGAGTTTGATGCTAGGTTTCATCCATTATTGACAAAAAAAATAGTAGAACTATTTAATTCAAATGAAAACAAAGGTGCGCAACTAATTGTGACAACACA
>JAHDGP010000264.1 GCA_020627525.1 Bacteroidota bacterium | reverse complement strand
ATCAGCGAACAAGTTGTTAGAGAGCCTCAGCGAACAAGTTGTTAGAGAGCCTCAGTGATCGAATGTTCGGTCGCTGAGGCTCTCGAAGCGACACTCCCACAAAACCAAATCTAATAATAAGTTCTAATAGAATTTTCTTTAATTTCTTCTAATAAAATTTCAGCGGCACTGTCTGATGTTTGGATATTGATGTAATTGCCTTTACCCGAGGAGGCTAAACGCTTCATTAGATTTCCAGCTTGTTTGTTTTGGGCAAAACCCATAACAGAAAGTTTAAAACCTTTTTTAGACATTTTGCGCACTTTCAATGCAATGTCTTTTATAGCGTCGTCATTGTTTTTAAACTCCCCGTCAGTTGCCAAAATTATTTGATTATTGCCACCGGGGATATAGTTTTTATCCATCAATTCATAAGCTTTTTCTAAGCCACTAATTCCCCTTGTTCCGCCAGAAGCCACAAACGCATCAATAAATGCATTTATTTCTTCTTTATTATCTGATGAAATGCCAGAAGAAACGATATTTACTTTAGAAGAGAAAGTAATCAAGCTCACTTGATCAATGTCTCGCAATTTATCATTCAACAATCGAAGAGACTTTTTTAATCTGTTCAATTTATTTTGATCCTCCATAGATTTTGAAACATCTATCAAGAAAATAATATTATTGGGTTTATAAGCCACTCTTGAAAGTTGACCGTTTTCGTCAATCAATGGAATCTCATATTCTTCCTCATAATCTACTTCAATCGACTCATCGTATTCCTGTTTTATCGGACGGTTGTTTTCTTTAGTTCTTAGTTCCTCCTCTTCAAAAACATGTCGTTCGTATTCAACTTCAGTTTCTGCTATTGCTCGTTTTGCTTCTTCTAAATTTTTCTTTTTATAATAATCTAAGTCTCTCGTTACAACTTCTTTTGGTCGCTCCAATTCCACAACTAACTCTTCAGTTGTACGATTAAATTGCGCAACTACTTCTTTTGTATTGTATCCATCCTTAAAAACCTTTACAGCAAACCTACCTCCTGGTAATAAAATTTTCAAAGTACCTTTCTCACGTCCATAACCCGTTTCACTATTTCCGTATTCATCTGCAATAACAATCTTAGGGTTTTTAATATAATGTTTGGTTTTAGCATCTATTACAATGATATTTTGCTCATATTTGGCAACCATTTCCATTGGTTTTGTAGGCTTCGGTGGCGCAGGAGTACCTGGGCAATTCATTATAGCATTTGGAGAAAATGATTTTATATTTCCCAAAATTTTAATGTTCACCGCATCATTTTCATATTGATTGTATACAGGAATAGAAATGTCAATTTTACCAGTCTCTGCCGGATAACAATATACTAAAATCTCTTCCGTTTCGCCTGGTTGGATAGGTTTTAGGGGCGTTCGCACATCAATATCTCTATTCTGATTTTTCAAAATCAAGATTCTGACGGGAGTTTTTGAGATATTTTTAACCTTAAATTGCGCAACCTGATTTTCCCAGTTTTCTACAGTTCCAAAGTTGTACTTTTTGTCAATTTTCAGGTATTTACTTTGAGCCGTCAGCAATTGAGTAAAACCCAAACTGATCAATAAAATAAAACAACACAGAGATTTTATGTTTGGCATCTTGTATATAAAAGTAATTTAATTCAATAACATAAGGCAAAAAACAGTTATTTATTGCTTGTTAATCACTATTTAACTCCAATACATAGACAAAGATTAATCCAGATTCAATTTGATAGCAAAGTTTTTCTGGATGAATACAATTTTTAAAATATAATTTTACAGAAATAGCAAGCACAAGGAGTTGTGAATCAGATAAATATAAGGTTGCTATTAATCCTTAATTTTTAAATATTGAGCAGGCACACCCTCAGTTAGCCATACACCATTCTCAGATACAAAAAACTCGTACCCTTTAGAATTCATTGCTTTTGCGTCAACCAAAAACACAACAGGCTTTCCGTGTCTTTTTCCCACAGCAATTGCCGTGTTTAAATCTGAAGAGAGATGAACATGATGCCTGTTTCTTTTATCCAAGCCGTTGGACATTATGCTCTCAATATTTTTCGTTGCGGTTCCGTGGTATAGAATTTCGGGAGGGGTTTGCGCTTCAAAACCGTGTTCAATTTTAATGGAATGTCCTTGATTGGCTCGAATACGTGTTTTGTCTTCATTGAAGGCAAAACGCTTTTTATTGTTTGTTCTTACAACTTCTTCCAAAGTTTCGAAATCAATAAATCTATTGTTTTGCTTCATTTTGTGGATCAATGTTTTTATGTCTGCCCAACCTGCTTCATCAAGTTGCAACCCTATTGTTTCGGGTTTATGTCTCAGTACTAAACTCAAAAACTTACTGAGCTTAACTACTTTTTTTGTTTCTTTCATTTTTCTAAAATTTCTTCATAATACTTCTCATTGTAAATTCAATTATGATGAAATAAGTTCAAAGCATGAAAATTAAATCTATCTTTTCTTAAGGGATGCAACATAAATAACTCAGCGTCGGCTGCCATTTTTCTTTAAAAAATCCCCATCTGCGCTTTGCGCAGATGGGGCAATGAACAAAGTATTTATTTCAACATTTTAATAACATGGCTTAATGCTGAACAAATAATTTTTTAGACTTTGTTTTCCCTGAATCATAGGTAACCGTAACAATATAAAATCCTGCATTTATATTACTTGTATTTAAACGCATTGAATTTTCATTTGATCTTTGGAAATTTGATAAAATTTGTTTTCCTGTAAAATCAGTCAATGTCACATTTTCAATTTGATCCATTTTTTCAAATGATAGGTTTACAAATTCATTTGCGGGATTTGGAAAAACTGTAAAGTCAGATAAGTCAGCCTCTAAGTTTTCACTAAAATCATTTTGTGAAACTGTTTTACCAGCAGCGTCATAAACTTCCACTTTATCAATGGCAATATCGCTTTGATAGCTATAGCCTGTTTTAGCTCTTAACCTTATTTTAAAATCATCAGCCCCTAATACACCTGGTGTTAATATCAAATTGTATTCATACCTACTCCAATCATTGTATATATGACCAGAAAATGTATTTCTGTCGTTATACCATTGACCATTGCCATATAAATCTAGTGTTAGATCACCCATATGGCTTCCTTTCATATGAAATTCAAAAGCAATGAATGGAGTATTTGTATTTGATATATCAAAACATGGGCTTGTGATAATAGCTTCTTTATTAAAATTATTCGTTGCCTCAACATATAGGTAATAATTGCCATCAAATGCAGCAGTAGGACCTGTACCACCCGAGGTAGTCCCTCCTGAATGTCTCGTCCAATTAATATCATCATTTGTGCTTTGCTCCCAATCGTCTAAACCTGTTTCAAAGCTATGAACAACTGCTTGGCTGTTTACATCAGGGCAAGAACTGCCACAGCTTCCAGAAACATTGATTTGCTTATATTTTACATTATTGCTTTCATCACTTTCTGCTACCTCATTGTTGCCGTCAGCAACAAATAAAATATATTTTATTCCTGTTCCCCAATTGCAATTCACAGTATAGTTTCTATATTCGGGATCAGCTAGATCACTAGTTCCAATAGAAGAAGCACTAGAACCTAAATACAAATCATCAGCACTTAAAGTTGTATTGTTTGAAACGTAGAATTTCACATCAGGATATGGATTGTACATAGAAACACTTGGCTCTGAAATTCTTTGAATGCAATATAATTGAATAGTCTGTCCAATATTTGGTGTTACATCTTGAACCGATTCATTTGTTGTGTAAATATCTGGCAATACGGTGCAAGAGTTTTGCAACAAAGAAGCTCTTTCATTTGTCAACGCATCCACCATTCTCACTTTTTGTCCTTCGGTAAAACGTGTTAAGCACTCTGGAGCTCTGTAATCCATATAATTATCGTTCATATCATTTTGATCCGTTGTAAATGGATTGTAAGGATCACTAGGGTTGACATCTGTTGTGCAAGAATTGAATATCCAAGTGCAAGGTTCAAAAGTAAAAGCATCAGGTGGTGTGTCACAAACTCTATCGCCATCTTCCATGCAATGTTCATTCAGGCATCCTCCTTCAAATGTATGGTATAAATTTAAATAATGACCCACTTCGTGAGCAAAAACAGAGGTGTCAAAAAAATCATCATCCATTACCACTCCATCTATTGTAGAACCATGTTCTTCAGCGAAATGAGCATACCCGGCAGCTTGATCATTACAATTTCCATCTCCATCATTAACATAAAATATCTCATCAACAATCCAGACATTCATGTAAGCATATTTATCCCAAAAAACAGCAGTCTTCATTGCTTCATTTTCGGTGTCTATACAAATATTGTTATAAGCGCTTGAGGAATATCTTGTAATTCCAGTTGAAGGATTTCCACTTGGATCTGTTGTGGCTAAACAAAAATCTATCCCTATGTCTACGCCCTGACCGTTAAGATTGGCAAAGTTATCATTAAGTAATTGAACTCCTGCAATTATGTCTTGATCTGTCATATTGCTGCCCTGCCCTATTGCATCTCCTGGGTTGTGAACAACATGAACAACTACAGGAATCGTGTAGGTACTTCCATCTTTTAGAGGATTATTGTAATATTCTTTAGATCTTTTTAAAATTCGCTCTTCTGCTTCTAAATGTCTTTTTGCATAATTCTTGTCCGAAGACATTCTTGCACTGTGAATATGATCTGAGGCACAAGGCAATACTGATTGAGCATTTACAGTTGTTATTCCGAAAAATATAAAGGCGCATATTATTAGTAAGGGTAGACACGTTTTTGTTAAATTGAGTTTATTTATATTAGGATACATGTTTTAATTTTTAGAAATTTAAATAATTTGAAGCATCGCGCAATACTTTTATTTGATTGTGAATATATAGTTTGCAAAATCTGTTTTGCTTTCTATTTCCTAATCACCCTACAAATATTGTTGATTTCACAAAGAACTAAAACTTCAATTACGCTCAATAATCTCTAACAAAAATCAATATTTTTCACAAAAAATTCCAAATCAGAAAACATTTAAAATTATGATAATCAATTAATTAAACTCAATACAATTTTTCACAACTTTCTCCAGTTAAATTAATACTTTACATGTTAAAAACTAAGATTTATATTTGGCCTGTGCATATTTAGAAACCCAGTGTAAAATGAATAACAGCAAACTAATAACCTACTTAAAAACTTTATCCAATTCTGAAATGAGAGACTTCGGTCAATACATCATTTACAAATCAGGAAAGGCTTCAAACGATCTAAGCAAATTATTTAATTACCTTAAAAAATTGCATCCTATTTTTCCAGAAAAAAAAACTGAAAAGAAATTTGTTTCCAAAAAATTATTTAAAGAGGAGCGTGAAAATACCAAGAGAGTTATCAATACGATGTATAAATTGGGTGTTCTCTTAGATGACTTTTTGGTTATTGATATTCTGCAAGAAAAAGAAAAGGAAAAAGATTTTTTGCTTTTGGCAGCATTACAAAAAAGAAAACTAAACAAGTTCTTTTTCAAAAAAACAGAGCAAATCCAAGAAGATTGGAAGAAGCATCCAAGATCGGGCATTGATCAATTGTATGATGAATTTAAACTAAAAGAAATGTGTCTTTCTCACCCTTATTATCCTTTAGTTAAAGAAATGCCTATTAACCCTGAAGTCTTAATTAATCATATTGACAAACATTATTTTGCTGTAAAATTGTATTGGAATTTGTGTAGTTACAATACCAGCAACTACATTGTTAACCCAAACAACGAAGATGCAACTAGTGAGCTGTTTATAGATGAAATAATAAATCTTACGAATTACAATCCAGCATATTCCACCATTCAAGGAAAAATATTGAGTGATCTTACCATTGATTTTCAAAATAAAATTTATCCCAATTATTATAAATATAAAAATGATTTTTTTCAACATTACCGATTGTTCAAACAAAAAGAAAAAAACGACATCTTGACAATGCTTTTTCATGCTTGTTATGAAAATTATAAAAAGGGGGAGCCCAATGCGCAAAACGAGTTGTTTGAATTAAGTTGCTTTGCAGTCGATAATGAGTTGTTAATGATTGATGGTTATGTTTTCAGTGGAAGGTTTTGGAATGTTGTTCACATCGGTTTAGCTTCTGGAGAATTAGATTGGACCGACAAAGTAATTGAAGAATATGGAAAGCATCTCAACGAAGAGTGCAGAGATGATATAATTACTATTTGCAAAGCACTTGTGGCTTTTAATCGAAAAAGCTACGCTGACACCTTGCATTTATTATCTATTGTAAAATTTCAAAACCCCATCTATGGTCTTTATGCCAAAAGCGTTCAGTTACAATGTTATTATGAACTTGGGGATGAATATGATGATTTATTTCAAAACCTTACTAAATCGTTTTATTTGTATATAACAAGAAAACACTCTTTCTCCGATTCAATGAAAAACTCTTTTTGCAATTTCATTTCTATAACTACACAACTTCAAAACGCCAAATTCGATCCAGATAAAAATTTTGCTGATATTTTACAAAAAATAGACACAACAGAAAACCTTGCTTATAAAAGTTGGCTCAAAGAAAAAATTAAAACTGTATTTGATTAAACAATGCCAATAATGGAAGATTTAATAC
>JAHDGP010000263.1 GCA_020627525.1 Bacteroidota bacterium | reverse complement strand
CGAAAATTGCCAGAATACCCATTTTGAGATTTTTGAATTTTAATGCCTCAATAAAACCTACAATGTTAAAATTATCTCCTGTAATTTTTGGCAACTTTAAAAATGTAAATACTCCTCCTAACAAAAATAAAGAAAGCGCAATGAAGATGAATGGATTTTGTACAGCCATTGCTTCCGAAGTATAATAAGCTTCTTTGTCAAGGGCAGAAAGAGCGGCAATTTGATCAGAAGATTTTATTTTATCACTCAATAAAAATGCTGCGGCAAATATTGGAGCCAATGTAGTTCCAAAGGAGTTAAATGCTTGCGATAAATTGAGTCGGCTACTGGCTTTTTCTTCCGGACCAAGAACTGCGACGAAGGGATTGGCGGCTACTTGTAAAAATGTTATTCCTGAAGCAAGGACAAATAATGCAAGACCAAAAATTGGAAAAATTCTATATTCGGCTGCTGGATAAAATAGCAAACAACCAATGCCTGCAATGACTAAACCTAAAATCATTCCTCTTTTATAGCCAATGAACGATAGTATAATACCTGCTGGAATTGAAACGACAAAATATGCGATAAACCAAGCAAATTGGACATATCCTGCTTCTTTATATGATAATTCAAACACATCTCTTAATCTAGGAATAAATGCATCAACAATTACGGTGATGAATCCCCACATAAAAAATAAACTGGTTAGGGCTATAAAGGGAACGAGGTAATTTTTTGAATTAGAATTGCTCATTAATTTTGTATTTCTTGTTTAGTGCAATATGGTTTAGTATTGTTTTTTAAGATTGGTTCAGCAGTAACTCAAGGTCGGCTGCCGATCCATTTTGATAGTTAACTTTTTACATAAGAAATGGCATCATACATTTTATTTTCTGCCTGTTTCATCAATGCATAGTTGAATCCAGGGTGTACAGCATAAGCTCCAATTTCTCCTTTTTTATTTAATGCTAAATAGCCAACTTGTAGATCTTTATAATCCAATTTTTTGACAATGCGCATTACTGCTTCTTCGCAAGCTTCTTGCGGAGTCGCCCCTTGTCTCATTAATTCAACAACCAAAAACGAGCCAATAGTTTTCATAACCAACTCACCCATTCCCGTAGCAGTGGCAGCACCAGTTTCATTGTCAACAAAAAGTCCAGCACCAATGATAGGGGAATCGCCGACACGACCGTGCATTTTGTAAGCTAAACCGCTTGTGGTGCAAGCGCCGGATAAATCCCCGTTTTTATCCAATGCTAAAAGACCAATAGTATCGTGGTTTTCGATGTTGATAACAGGTTTGTAATCAGAGGTTTCGGTCCACTTTTTCCAATCTTTTTTCGAAGCTTCTGTCAATAGATTTGTTTTTTTGAACCCACTTTCGATGGCGAATCTAAAGGCACCTTCTCCCGCAAGCATAACGTGTGGTGTTTTATCCATTACAAGCCTTGCGACGGAGATGGGGTTTTCTATATTTTGTAAAAAGCAAACGGCTCCGGCATTGCTTGTTTCATCCATTATGCATGCGTCGAGGGTGACATTACCGTCTCGGTCAGGAAGGCCTCCCAAACCAACAGATCGAGTGTTTGGATCGCTTTCCACAACTCTGACACCAGCTTCAACTGCATCTATGGCTTTTCCTCCTATGTCTAAAATTTTCCAAGAGGCTTCATTTGCAGGTAATCCGTGTCGCCAAGTGCTGATTACAACAGGTTCAATAGTTTTTTCCATGTTTGTTGCATTTAAATTCAAAGGCAATTGGCTAGCTGCCGCCAATGTCAATGATTCTTTGATAAATTTTCTTCTTGTTTTCATTTACAATAATTTTAAGTAAGTGGTAAGATCAAATTAACAAACACAAATAAATTTCACAAAATACTAATTGTCAAAACCTTGAATTATATTTTAATGTTTTTTAAATTGGTCTTATCTCTTTCGAGCACATAAGTAATCAAGTACTTATTCAATATAAATTTCATCGGCGAAAATCCAGCATTTTCCGCCAGCTCCTTTGTGGTCCTCTGGACAAACTCCTCTGTTCTTAGCAACCACTTTTATAAATCGTGCATTTTTATTGGCTAAATTGACCTCGAAATCTTTTAAAATCGAGCCTCTTTCCTTATAGCTGATTTTATTCGGAAGCACACCAACTGAATCGAAATTTTTTCCATCATTTGAAATAAAAAATTCTACTTTTTGAGGCATAAATATCCAAGAATTTTCATCTTGTAAAAAACCAATGCCTATTTTATTTACATCCATTTCTGAGCCTAAATCTATAATCGCATTTATATCCACTCCTTCATATCCTTGCCAACTGCCTGTTCTGTAATCTCTTCCACCTCTGATAAAATCTATCATTGCTTTATCACCTCCTGCCGCATAATGATTGCCATATTCTGTTGCCAGTTGAATGCTTCTGTTTTTGGGAATTTTTTTAAAACTGCTTTTGGCTTTTTTACTTTCGGAAGAATTTTTTTCTTTAGCCCAAACGAGCAATTCTGTATTTTCATTTATTAGAAACGGTTTTTTATATTCTAATACTGTGTCATTATTTATTTTGTAAAATATTGTAGCATTCGGAGTTGCACAATTTAGTTCAATCGTTGTTGTGTCATTAAATGCTCTTTCGCCTCTTTTTACAGCAGGTACAGCTGTGATGTCTTGCGAGGCAATTTTGGAAATAGGAAAGGCAGTTCTTTTTTTACCCCAATTTTCATTTGGTTTTTCAATCATTCTGAAATTCAAATTTCCACCTTCCATTATTTGATCTTGTGTAATAAAGCTAAATTTTAAATTAGTATTGTTGATTTTAGCATATTGAATGTAGGGGTTGTTTTCATTTGTAGAATTGATTTGAAATGTTTTGCCATTTTCTAAATTTAATTTAACAGATTTAAACCAGGGTGTTCCTATAATGTAATCTTTGCTTCCCGGTGTCACAGGATAAAAACCCATAGCACTTAACACCAACCAAGCAGACATTTGACCACAATCTTCATTTCCAGACAGACCATCAGGATTTGTTGAATACAATTTATCCATAATTTGCCTTACATACTTCTGAGTTTTGTATGGCTTTCCGACAAAATTATACAAATAAGCAATATGATGACTTGGTTCATTGCCGTGTGCATACTGTCCAATCAATCCAGGAATGTCTACTTGCTCTCTTCCGACGGTTTCACTTTGGGCAGTAAACAAATCATCCAGCTTTTGGTCCAGTTCAGCAGGACCTCCCAACAATTTTATCCAACCTTCAATATCGTGTGGAACGTAATAGCTGTATTGCCAAGCATTTGCTTCTGTATAGTTAAAGTTGACTTCGGAAGGATCAAAAGGGTAAAACCAACGATTGTTTAAGCGGGCGCGCATAAACTTTGTTTCAGGATCAAATATATTTTTGTAATATTGACCTCTTTTATAAAATTCTTCATAAATATCTTGTCGCCCCATTTTATAAGCAACCTGTGCAATACACCAATCGTCATAAGCGTATTCTAAAGTTTTTGAAACGCACTCTGCTTCTAATTCACCAGGTAAAAATCCGTGTTCTCTGTAATCATCAATGCCCAAATCATTTGAGGAGGCACTATTGAGCATTGCTTTTAGAGCAAGTTTTTCATCATACTTTTTTATACCTTTTATGTATGCATCTGCAATTACAGGTACGGCGTGATAACCAATCATACAGCCCGTGTAATTATTCGCCAACTCCCACATAGGTAATTTGCCTCCTTGTTGGTATTGATTCAAAAAAGTTTTAATATAGTCATTGGTTCTTTCTTGATCAATAATCGTATAGAGTGGGTGAGTTGCTCGATAGGTATCCCACAAAGAAAAAATAGTATATTGATTGTGCCCATCTGTTTGATGAATTTCAAAATCAGTGCCTCTATATCGACCATCTACATCTGAATACAGATTGGGAGCGATCATTGTATGATACAATGCTGTATAAAATATCGTTTTCTTATTTTTATGTTCGCTTTCAACTTCAATTTTTGAAAGTTCTTTTTTCCATTTTGCTTGACTTTCTTTTTTTATTTTATCAAAATCCCATTCTGAAAATTCTGCTTCTAAGTTTTTTCTGGCACCTTCAATATCCACAAAGGAAATACCTACTTGAACGATTAAATCTTTTTTCGATTTTTTGAATTCGAGAGCTGCCTTTATACTTTTGCTGTTTGCTTCTTTTAAATCTTGATTTTGTTTGCCATCTATTTCAAGGGTGGTTTTTTTTATCTTTCGGTTAAATTTAATAACAAAAAATATTTGTTGATTTTCAGCCCAAGCCTTCGAAAACCTATATCCCTCTATTTCATTCTTGTTGTTTATTTTAAAATACGAATCGGTAACCTGATCTCTATGGACTAAATCAATTATTAATTTCTTGGTTTCATTTTTGTCAAATGTATATTTATGCAATCCAGTTCTCTCAGTAGCCGTTAATTCTACGCCTATTTTATCATCCTCTAAAAATGTTTTATAAAAAGCGGGACTGGCAAATTCATTTTCTTTTTTGAAGCTCGATTTGTATCCTTCCATTTCATCCGCTCCATTGTTGAAATGTGTTTTGCCTGTATATGGCATCAATAAAATATCGCCATAATCTGAAACACCAGTGCCACTGAGATGCGTATGGCTAAAACCATATACAACATCGTCAGTGAAATGGTAACCACTGCAACCGTCCCAGCCAGTCAGTCGAGTATCAGGGCTTAACTGGACCATACCAAATGGTACAGTTGCACCAGGAAAAGTATGTCCGTGACCACCTGTTCCGATAAAAGGATCTACAAAATCAATTGAAGAGTTAAATTTGCTTTGTTTGTTATTTTGTGCGTTGGTGTCACAATAAATTAAACAGAAAAATATTACTAGTATAAATTTTTTTAGATGCATATTTATTTACTAATCAAATCATTCAATGAGCTTATAGAAATACTGCTGTCAAAGTCTTTCAAGTCTTCTTCCGATTTGAAAATAACACTTTTAGTTTGAAAAGGTAGTAAATCGAAATAATTATCTTCAAAATGTCCAATAATTGTACTGTTTAGGTAAATGTTTTTTACTAATGTATTTGATTTTAAGGTTAATACTTTTCCTTTTGTCGATTCTGCAAAGCGAATTTGGATATTGGGGCTTTGAAGTTTTAGAAATTTCGGCTCTACAAAATAATGTGTGTGCCTTAGTCTTTTGTTTTCAAATTTAACTTCAATGTTTAATGATTTATCGTCAGAATTGTTGAAATTGCCCACTGAAATCCATTCAGCCAAATCATATCTTTGAATCAATATTTCATTGTCTTGAACTACTAAATTTTTAGAAGAAAAGGCTTCTTTATCAAAACCTGAAACGTTTAGGATAATGTCTTTTATAGGAATTTTTTTATCTCGAACAACCACCAAATCAAACTTGTTTTCGGTTGTGTCAACAAAAATAGCTTCACTGGCAAATCCTCTTTTTGCGAAGTAGTGCAGGGCTTTCCACTCGCCACTGTAATCAATGCTACTCCAAGAGATAGCAGGCCAGCAATCATTTAATTGCCAGTAAAGTGTGCCCATACAATGTGGTTGATTGATTCTATGGTTTTGTATTGCATAGAAAACACCCCTTGCTTGACTTAATTGACTCAAGTAAACCATTTCTTCCTTTGAAGCAGGCTCTGGAAAGTGATCATTTATAAAATTAAAAATTGGTTCGTTGCCTTTGTAGCTCTTTTGTCTGTGTTTTAATATCTTATCTGTTCTGCTTTTTCCTTCAGAATTTTGTAAAACGTTGTTCAATGAATTTTGATTTGGAAAAGACTGAAAGCCATATTCTGAATTGAATCGACCTACATTTTTAGCATAATCTTTGAACTTGTCATTGCCGTGATACACGCCCCAATAGTGCATACTACTGTGATTGAAATTTTCTGATTTACCCCAATTGCTCAATGGTGAAGTATGACTGTAGGTCGCATTTTGATTTAGAGAATCCAGTAAATTGGGAATCAATTTTTGGAAAATGTACTGGTAATTTTTGTAGAGCTCAGTGCTATCTGCTTGAGTGTAATTGTGTTGTTTTTGCCAGCCCCAATTGAACCAAGCTACATTTATTTCATTGTTGCCATTCCAATGAACGATTGAGGGATGATTGCGCAGTCGAATGATGTTGTCAACGGATTCTTCTTTTATTTCATTTAACAAATTTTCTTTGGGAGGATAAATGGTATTTGCAAACATAAAATCTTGCCAAACCATTAAACCTAACTCATCACATATTTTGTAAAAAACATCTTTTTCATAAATGCCCCCTCCCCAAACTCTTATCATATTCATATTGGCGTCTCTAGCTGATTCCAATAATTTTCTATAGTCTTTTTCAGATTTTGAATTGATAAAATGACTTTGTGGAATATAATTTGCTCCCTTTGCAAATATTGGTTCATCATTTATTTTAAAATAAAAAGAAGTGCCAATACTGTCAGGCTCATTTATCAATTCAACTGTTCGCAATCCAATTTTTTCGGACCAAGAATCTACTAATTCATCCTTGTCAAAAAGCTCAATTTTTATGCTGTATAAACTTGGGTTTCCTAAACCATTTGGAAACCATAATTTTGGGTTTTCTAAATTAAAGTCAATTAAGTTTTCTTTA
>JAHDGP010000262.1 GCA_020627525.1 Bacteroidota bacterium | reverse complement strand
GTCTGAACATTTATAAACTTTTTTTTGGAGACCTATAAGGTTTTTCTAGTTAGACTGGTTTTTAAGACCTACGAGGTCTTAAAAACCATATTTATTGTAAATTTGCATCCAAACAGAACAAAAATTGATATGAAATTAGGAAATTACGTTCAAGGTAAATGGATTGAAGGCGATGGAGCCGGCAGCCCTGTGTACAATGCTGTAAATGGTGATGAAATTGCTGTAGCAACTACAGATGGAATTGATTTGTCAGAAGTGCTTAAATACGGTCGGAAAGTGGGTAGTCCTGCACTTAGAAAAATGAATTTTCAAGAGCGTGGTATGATGCTTAAGAAATTGGCTTTGTATTTGACTAAAAGAAAAGCTCAATTTTATGAGGTAAGTTACAAAACGGGTGCAACCAAAGGAGATAGCTGGATAGACATTGAAGGAGGCTTTGGAAACTTATTTGCTAATGCATCATTGAGAAAAAATTTCCCTAACCAAACTTATCATGTAGATGGTGACCCCATTGATCTTTCAAGGGGAGGTGCTTTTATGGGGCATCATATAATGGTGCCCAAAAAAGGAGTTGCCATTCATATAAATGCTTACAATTTTCCTGTTTGGGGAATGTTTGAAAAATGTGCAACAAACTGGATGGCTGGTGTGGCTGCTGTTGTAAAGCCTGCCACTTCCACTTCTTTTTTAACAGAAGCAGTCGTTAGAGAAGTAATTGCATCTGGCATTTTACCAGAAGGCGCATTGCAACTAATCTGTGGTTCTGCAAGAACAATTTTAGATTCTGTGGAATCGCAAGATGTGGTCACTTTCACTGGTTCTGCATCTACGGGAAGAATGCTTAAAGCACATAAGCGTATTATTAATGAATCGGTTCCTTTTAATATGGAAGCAGATTCTCTCAATTGTTCTGTTTTGGGAGAGGATGCTGTTCCAGGCACTCCTGAATTTGATTTATTTATTAAAGAAGTAAGAAATGAAATGACCACTAAATGCGGTCAAAAATGTACCGCAATCAGAAGAATTATTGTTCCTGAAAATTTGGTGGAAGATGTTCAGATTGCATTGGGTAAAGCATTAGCAAAAGTCACCATTGGCAATCCTACAACCAAAGGTGTTAGAATGGGCGCTTTGGCCAGCAAAGATCAAGTTGAAGAAGTTACCAGTCAAGTTCAAAAACTAGCTAGAACTGCAGAGATTGTTTATGGCAGTACTGATAAAATTGCTTTGATTGACGCTGATTTTGACAAAGGTGCGTTTTTAAGCCCTATTTTATTGTTAGAAAAAGAACCGTTTGTAAATACTGATGTCCACGACATTGAAGCCTTTGGTCCTGTCAGTACAATTATGCCTTATAAAGATCTAAATGAAGCAGTTGAATTGGCGCATTTGGGTAAAGGTTCTTTGGTTTGTTCTATTGCTACCAACAATGATGAAATAGCGAGAGACTTTACTGTAGAAGCAGCGAGCCACCACGGCAGAATTTTGATTATTAATAGAGAAATGGCGAAATTCAGTACTGGTCATGGTTCTCCCCTCCCCAATCTAATTCACGGCGGACCTGGTCGTGCTGGTGGTGGTGAAGAAATGGGAGGAATGCGTGGCATCAAACATTATATGCAGCGATGCGCTGTGCAAGGTTCTCCTACAACATTGACAAAAGTAACAGGCATTTATCAGCCGGGAAGCAGGGTTGTTGAAACGGAGAAACATCCTTTTAAATATCACTTTGAAGATATAAAACCAGGAATGTCTATCTTGACTCATAAACGCACAATTACAGATTCTGACATTCAAAATTTTGCAAACCTCAGTTGGGATGTATTTTATGCTCATACAGATATTACATCACTGGATGGGAGTATTTTCGAAAAGCGCGCTGCTCATGGCTATTTCCTTTTATCTGCTGCTGCGGGTTTGTTTGTAAATCCTGCTAAAGGTCCTGTTGGTGCCAATTATGGTTTGGATGAATGCAGGTTTATCAGACCTGTATATCACAATGATACAATCCAGGTTAGATTGACTTGCAAAGAAAAAGTGGATCGTGACAGCCGTGGAAAAGAGCATCCTTGTGGGGTTGTGAAATGGTACGAAGAGATATTTGACCAAGATGGGGAACTAGTTGCGATGGCGACAATATTGACATTGGTACAAAAGAAATCTCCTTTCGTAGAAATTAATAGAAAATACATTGAAGAAAAATTCAATGGATTAACAGAATCTACTAAGCCTGAATGGGGTATAATGACAGCTCAACATTTGATTGAACATTTTGAAAAGTTTATGCAAATGGCATTGGGAGAAATTCAAGTTCCTATGATAACACCAGAAGATCGTTTGGAAAAAGTACAAGATTCATTGTGGAATTATAGACCTATGCCTAAGAGTTATGATCATCCTTTGTTGAAAAAAGGAGAAGTTGAGGATTTGGTTCATGAAAACTTAGCTGCTGCTAAAGAAAGTTATTGGAAATATTTTGATAAGATAGAAGCTTTTTACAAAGAAAATCCTGAAGGCACTTTACCAAACGCTGTCTTTGGAGATTTGGATCGCTACCATTGGTATTTGCTTAATCGCAAACATTACAATCACCACTTTGAACAGTTTGGGCTTATTTAATGGGATTAATGAAACAATGCTTTAATATTTTAATGCGAGAATGAGTGAATGCAGGAATGCGAGAATATTTTTAGTGTGATTCAATTATGGTTCTATATCTGCTTATGTGCCTTATGTGGTTTTAGAATTCTTTTGTGAATTACGTGGTTCAAAAATCACCTATTTTGATCGTTGCCGTTTGTATAGAAATGGGCAAAGAAACACTAACCGATTAACGAACGATCCTTATTGCAGTAATAAGTTTAATTGTTGTTTTTGCATTTAAAAAGGTAAACAGCACATTTATAGTTTTAGGGGGTGCTGTTGGGGGCTATTTATTTACTTTTGTACAATCAACTAAATTGGTACATTTACAATACAAATAATATTTGTTTCCACAGTAATTTCTCCTTTATCTGTAATTGTATTTACACCTGTTTCAAATGTAAACCCTGTATGAATCACTTGATTTTTACCATCATTTAATGTATAGTTTGATGATGAATTATCAACTTGACCTAATTTTATTTTGGCTTGTTTCTGAGGTGGAAAATCATTAGCTCCATAATCAACTGTTACAAAACCACTCAATATTGAGAGTCCTCCAACTATTTCAGTGCTAGCATGAACTCCAAATTGCATAAATGTTTTTCCGTTTGAATATACAAATGGAAGCCCTGTTGGTGACAGATACAGTCTGACTGGATTGTCGGTACTGTTATTATTTAAATCTCTGTATTCCGTTATTAAATCTATCCGATCCTCCCAATTTATTACCCCGTCATTGTTAGAATCTATTCTAACATTGCTTCCCAATCTATCTTTTGTTAAATATCCAACAAAACGTAATCCCTCATTTTCATTTCTGAAATTTAATCCAATATCAATAATAGTTATTTTATTAGAAAGTCGGCTACTAACACTATTTCTAAAATTATTATTTCTGAGTTCCGAAAATACATCTATTCGATCAGATGGGCTACTTGATAACCAATTAAAATCATTAGATTGAATATAATTAAGCTTTAATTGCGTTTGTGAAGAACTATTTGGCATTATTTAATTATTTGCAGCTTTTACTAATGTAATGATAAACAAAATATTATTAATTTCATAGTATTTAAAAAAAATGGAGTTATTTTTGTTTTTTTGATAAAATAACTCCATTCAATAAATTAATTTAAATAAACTTCTCAATCACTTAATCTGGTTCACAATCTTCGATGAGTACTTCGAAATAACTACCATTTTCAATAGTTGTACTTAATAAAAGATCTATATAATTAGAGGCTTTTAATACTGTTCTTTGCCCATCTGCAACCCTTGCATTTTCGCTACACTCAATATAATCATAGGCAGAAATTATTCCAACTGGCAATAGCCCATTGTATTTTACAATACTAAAACATTGTTCTCCAGATGGCATTTCTGGTAAATTTGAAACAATAGCGATATTATAATCTTCAACTTCACCATATAAAAAGTCATTACAAGGGCTCACTAAGTACCTATTTGAAGCTCTCGAATAATATGTTTGTAATATTCGCATTTTATGTTCTCCTACAGGCGCATTTAATGGAATATAAAGCTGGGGCATTCCACCAAAATTGCTTTTTACTTCTGGTACTCCATTGGCAGTAAATACTTTTTCAGTTATATCAAAAATATTATCGTCATTGTAATCAATCCAAATATACCAATATACATTATTTTCCTGGCTGCCATTATTCCCTTGATACATTTCAATATTATAACTTTCACCAGTAACAAATTCACATGTCCTATCTGGAAATACGGTAATATCTGTGTAGTCAGTATAACCTGAAACATAATTAGGACTTTCACTTAAAAAAACAACATCCGTATCATTTGAAATTTTCACTTCAGAAATGTAATTATAATCACCTGTACCACCCGAAGCCGTGCAATTTAAATCTTCCAATTTAATAGAGTCTTCATTCGGATTCGTTGAATAAAATGCATCCTGGATACACAAGTCCTGACCATCATCTGAAACGGAAACACGCAACCAACCCAAAAGCTCTAAATTCTCACAGCCATACGTTATTTTTATTCCAATGAGCCCTGATTTTCCAGCATTAGCTGTATAAATATCACCGTATATCATTAAAGCATTTGAAGAATAAGGACCTCTGGTAACTGCTTTATAGGAAAAGCCTGGAGGTGGTACTGAATTAACAGTATAATTCTTTTCGAATATTGCAACGTTACTTACTCCACTAGGATTTGTATTATTATTACAAAGAACTTCCACCAAAATTCCACTTTCATTTGCTAAATAGACACCTTCTGGTCGAATTGTTGTCGCAGTTGATTTATTTTTAAAATTATGCAAAGCCATGTATCCAATATGATCTAAAAAGAAAGGCTCATAATCATTCGGTATTAAACTGTTTACACAAAATTGCTGCTCAGGTTGTTCTGGATTCAAGTATCTGTAATAAACATCATCAAACTCCTCTAAATAATCAATTTCCAAATTACTTATAGTTGAATTATATAACAACTGCAAATCAAAATCGAAGGCTGCCTGCTTAAATATTATTTCCAAATCATTAATACTATCTATTTTATTATTATTAAATGCATTTCCTAACAATTTCATATGCGCCAAACCACCATTAAAATTATCTCTTGAAATTTGTAAAATTAATCCAGCAGGTAAGTTGTTTACTTCAAAATAATTGTTAGAATTTGCATCTGTAGAAAATAAAGTATTAAAATTAAATGCACCAGCTGATAGTTTTATTTCTATACCCTTTTCTTTAATTGATCCATCATTTAATGAATGCTCTTGAAAAAAATAAGTATCAAAAGTCATAGTAACTGAATTGGAATTATGTGGAATAAATACCTCATCTTTATTTTGTGGCAAACCTATTTCTGATCTTTGTGCAATATTGTCATTTAATACCATCAGCATTCTGCTTTTTTGTCCTTCAGAAAAAATTATTTCACAGCCATAATCCATAAAATTAAAAACATTATCATATCCCAATGTTACTGGACAAGTAGAACTACTGCAAGTATTTGGCAAATCTGTTCTTTCTAATAATCCATCATTGTCTCCATAATATGAATCAACACCTTGATATATTACTGTGCCATCGACTAAAACAGAATCTGTGGGATAAACAATTTTAGTATCCCCTATCGTATTTGGAGTATCACAGACATCGTCATCATAAAATTCCGAATTAGAACTGATACCACAATTTTCAAGGGCTTTGGGAGAATTTGTTTTTCCCCAAGCATGGTATAAACCCAACCAATGCCCTATTTCATGAGTTAATATATGTCCTCTTCCATGTCTTTGATATTCTGAAGTTCCAGACCTACCAAGATAATTGTGTGATATAACAATTCCGTCCAGTTGAGGATAATCGTGAACAGTTGTAGGAAAGTGTGCAAAACCAGATCCACCTGTTGTTGATACCACCCAAACATTTAAGTATTTGTTTCTTGGCCACTGAATTAAGTCTTTAATTTGAAGTTCAAAATTAGAACCTTGATTCGTATAATAGTGTTCTGTATGAGTTATTCCTGTTGTAGCATTTCCATATGGATCAACGCTTGCTAGCTTAAAAGAAATCCCCACATCTGCAATTTCAAAACCCAGTGTGTTTGTTATTAGTGATTCATATTTTAAAGCATCATGATTCCGTTTATTAAAATCATCATTTACATCATTAATTGCTTCTTGAATTTGTTGCTCACCAATCAACTCTTCTCCACATTGATGAATAATGTGGAAAACAACCGGAATTTCTCTATTCGCATTATTCCTTCTCGAACCAGTTCTTCTAGCTAGTTGTTCTCTTTTTAGAAATTCAGAATACCTTTCTAAAGCAGCCTTTTTTAATTTTGGTTTTGATTCAAATAGTTTTTCTGTTACTACATCTGTTTTACATAATTTTTCTTTTAATTGTTCTTGCGATTTGGTTTCAATTTGTATGCTCATTAGAATTAGATATACCAATCCTATTATAAGTTATTTTACTTATTTTTAAAGTTAGCCA
>JAHDGP010000261.1 GCA_020627525.1 Bacteroidota bacterium | reverse complement strand
CTGACAAGCCACAGACTGAAACATCATCGCCAGCATTGGCAGTTATGTTGGAATCTCCTAAGAAAGTGATTGTTACATCGTCTGATGCACTGCCGCATTCGCCAATTACAGACCAAGTAAATGTATATGCACCTGGTGCATTTACTGAAACCGTAGAATTTGCACTAGAAGCATCTCCAAATGATCCATCACCCGACCAAGTACCATTACCCAAAGCACTCAAAGTATGACTTAACCCACAAACTGAAACATCTTCGCCTGCATCTGCATTAGGAATTTGAACAGGCAAGAAAGTAATATTTACTTCATCCGAAGTTGTTGCACAATCGCCTTCTACAGTCCAGATAAATGTATAAGTTCCAGAGGAAGTTACAGCAACATTTGAGTACGGATTGTTTATATCTGTGAAGAAGCCATTTCCAGACCAATAACCTGTTCCATTTTCAGGAATATTGGCAACTAAGTCTGTAGATGTTCCACAAACAGTATTATCAAAACCTGCATCAGCAACACAATCTTCGTACGTTACAAAGCCAAAATCATTATCTGGATTATGTTCTCCTGCTTCTATTGTAACAGTGTATGAATTAGCAGTTGTTAAAGTTGTTCCATCAGGTCCTGCTCCTACAATAACTGTATAAGTTCCAGGCTCTAATCCTCCAAAATTATAATTTCCATTTTCATCGGTGGTCGTTTCAGCAACTAAGTTTCCATCCGCATCATATAGCGAAACCGTTATACCTTCTATTCCATTTTCTCCTGGATCTTGAACACCATCACCATTTGTATCATACCACACGTAATCACCCAGAGAGCCTAAACAATCAGGTCCACCAAAAGTAATTGTTACCTCATCTACTTCGATTGTACAATCTCCATATATAGTCCAAGTAAAAGTATAGGTACCAGCTTCAGGGACAGTTACAATTGTACCTGCTGCATTTGCATTTACAAAGGTTCCGTTTCCTGTCCACTCACCAGTATAAGGTACTTGACTACTTCCATTTAGTGTAATACTTAAATCGCAAGTTGAAACATCTGCACCTGCATTGGAGATTGGCGTTTCTGGATGATAAATAACCAATACCTCATCAGAGGTACTTGGACACCCATTTGCTCCTTCAACAGTCCAAAGAAAATAATTATCTCCAATTACTAAGTCATTTATTGTTGTATTAGGATCATTAACATTTTCAAAAACACCAAAACCAGAAACAGTACTCCAAGTACCTACTTGCCCTGCTGCCCCATTAAATGTATAAAAACCAGTGCAAATCATTCCATCATCACCGGCATCTGCATTTACTGATTCACTAAAAGTAACAATTACTTCATCAGAGTAAATAGTGTTTAATGGATCGCCTTCACATTGCTGATCAGATGTCCAAACAAGTGTATAAGTTCCAGGCGTTGTTGCAGAAACTAATGTATTTACATCATTTGCGTTTCCAAAGCCTATTTCCCCGTGAGCTGAAGACCAAGAACCTGTCCCATTTCCAGCAACAGTTGCATTTAAACCACAAACAGTTTGATCCGGACCAGCATTAGGATTGGGCAAACCTGCTCCAAAATTATAAGTAACTTCATCTGTACCTACACCACAAGGTCCTGTTGCATTCCAAACAAAAGTATAGGTTCCAGCAACAGTTACTGCAACACCTGAGGTTGGACTTGTTGGATCAGATAAAACTGCATCGGCAGAATTTACTGACCAATACCCTTCCAATTCTGTGGAAGCATTTAAAAATGACGACATTAAACATGTAGTTACATCTTCTCCTGCATTTGTAACAGTTGTTCCGTTATAAAATTCAACTGTAATTTCATCTGAAGTTGAACCACATCCATTGCCACCATCAACAGTCCATATAAAAGTATAGGTCCCATAATCAGAAACATTTGCTGTCGTGCTTCCATCAATTGTATTATCAAATGTAACACCAGCAGCAGACCAAGATCCTGTTCCATAGGTGGGTGTATCAGCGTAAAGTTTTATTGTTAATCCGCAAACGGATTGATTTTCTGTATTTATATGAGCCGTTGTCGGCACTTGATTAAATGTTATATTTACAATATCAGAAGAACTACATCCATCACAATCAACAACCCATGTAAATGCATATGTTCCAGCTACATCTGCAGTAACAGTTGTTCCTGGAAAAGATGGATTAACAGAAGTAACACCATCTGGTATAATCCAGTATCCTGAACATTCAACAGGTTTTACTGCATTTAAATTTGTAGAAAGTCCACATATTGTTTGATCAACACCAGCAGTAGCACCAGCTAAGTTGTCATCATAATTAATAGTAACCTGATCCATTGCTGTCGCTCCACATGCATTGGTAATTGTCCAAGTGAAGGTGTAAGGACCATTTGCAGGACCATTTAATGTTACTGATGAATTAGGATCATTAATATTGGAAAAAACACCTGGTCCAGTCCAAGTTCCAATCCCGTCTACTGGTGAATTTGCATTTAACTCTACAGTTGATGCGCAAGTATTAAAATCATAACCTGCAAAAGCTGATTCAGCTGGAGTAGACTCAATAAATGTGATCGTCACTTCATCTTCAGATACAGGACAATTACAATTTGTTGTTGTCCAAGTAAAAGTGTAAGTACCATAACTACCAACTGAAACAGTAGCTAATGGATTTTGACTATCAGAGAAATCACCATTTCCAGTCCATAATCCTGTACCTATTTCTGGATCATTTCCATTTAAATTTGCTGAAAGTCCACAAATAGTAAAATCACTCCCAGCATTGGCAGGAGTTGGGTCTTCTCCAAATTCAACTGTTACTTGATCTGCGTTTTTACAATCGTCCGTTTCAACAGTATAAGTAAATATATAAACACCATATTGCGGTACATTAACTTGAGTAACTGGACTATTAGCATCAGCAAAAGTACCTAAACCAGTCCAAACTCCGCCATCTGACGATCCAGAGGCATCTAAAGTGTAGGTAAATCCACAGGATTGACCATCTTGACCAGCATCTACGATACATTGCGACCGTGCCATATTGAACAGCGCTGATACAAGGAAAAAAATAGAAAAGAGGTATACTTTTTTCATACAAAGAAATTTTACATGTCTCCGATACCACAATTGGGGGTGAAACAATATGTTCTAATAAATTATTTAATTTTTTAATTTAATTGATAATCAACGTACTATACATTATATGTTGTTGATTTTCAACTACCGATACCCTGTTGTATACGATTACAGCATATTTAGGTTTGTTTTTTCGGTGTTAAAATTCAATCGAAATTTCTTATTAAAAATTTCTAAATATATACGGTAACTACTGGTGGTAAAATGCCTGGTTGTAAGTGTTATTTTGGCAATTTTGAAGCATTATTAAATTCTAGAAAAACTAAAAAAAGGCTAAAGAAATATGTGCCAAACTTTGAACATTTATTTATTTCACTTTACTAAGTAAAATTTCTAGTATTGAAATTGTAAATTTGCAGATAAATAAATTCAAACATCAAATGAAAGGTATAATATTAGCAGGTGGATCTGGTACTAGACTAAATCCAATCACGTTGGGAATTAGTAAGCAAATCATGCCAATTTATGATAAACCAATGATCTACTATCCTCTGTCTACATTGTTAAAGGCAGGTATTAAGGATGTTCTAATTATTTCAACTCCCCATGATCTTCCAAGTTTTGAAAAACTGTTAGGCGATGGAAGTCAAATTGGTTGCAACTTCAGTTATAAAGTTCAAGAAGTGCCTAACGGTCTTGCGCAAGCTTTTGTTCTCGGAGAAGAGTTTATAGGCAAAGACCCAGCCTGCTTAATACTTGGAGACAATATTTTTTATGGTGTTGGTATGGGATATGCTTTAGAAAATCAGAAAAACATTGATGGTGCAATGGTATTTGCTTACCATGTATCTGACCCTGAACGTTATGGTGTTGTGGAATTTGACAGCAATAACAAAGCAATATCTATTGAAGAAAAGCCATCAAATCCTAAATCTAATTATGCCATTCCTGGTTTGTATTTTTATGATAATGATGTTATTGAAATTGCCAAAAACTTGGAGCCAAGCGCTAGAGGCGAATATGAAATTACAGATGTTAACAAAGCTTATTTAGACAAAGGAAAACTAGGTGTAACCATTCTTCCAAGAGGAACAGCTTGGCTAGATACAGGTACTTTTGAATCTTTAATGCAAGCTGCCAATTTTGTACATGCAATTGAAGCCAGACAAGGATTGAAAGTAGGTTGTATAGAAGAAATTGCCTTTAATCAAGGTTTTATTGATGCAGCTAAATTAGAAGAACTTGCTCAACCATTGATCAAAAGTGGTTATGGTAAATATCTAATGGGTTTGATTGAAAATGTGTAAAAATTTTAAATGAGTAAAATATTAGTAACTGGGGGTGCTGGTTTTATTGGTAGTTCACTTGCAGAAGAATTGGTTAAAGATCCTGAAAATGATGTTGTCGTTATTGATAATCTGTTAACAGGAAGTTTGGATAAAATTCCTCAATCAAATTACGGCAACTGCTCTTTTATAAAATGTAGTGTTAACAATTTGAGCGATCTTCAGCAAATTATGGTTTCTAATTCTTTCGACTATGTTTTTCATTACGCAGCAGTTGTTGGGGTTAGAAGAACATTGGAAAATCCAGTAATGGTTTTAGAAGATATTGAAGGAATCAAAAACATTTTACAGTTATCAAAAAATACGGGAGTTAAAAGATTTTATTACGCTTCATCATCTGAGGTTTATGGGGAATCTATTTCCTACCCTCAGAATGAAGTGAGTACACCTTTGAACTCTAGGCTTCCCTATGCTGTGGTTAAAAGTGTTGGAGAATCTTATTGTAAATCTTACCAAAAAGAATTTGGTTTAGAATACACTCTGTTTAGATTTTTCAACACCTATGGTCCAAAGCAAAGTACAGATTTTGTTATGTCCAGGTTTTTGAAACTCGCTTTGCAAGATGCGGACATAACTGTTTATGGTGATGGCTCTCAAAGTAGAACTTTTTGTTATATTTCTGATAATATTGAAGCAAGTGTTTCCGCATTTAAAAACAATATGTTTGTAAATGAGGTATTAAATATTGGAAGCGAGGTTGAAACCAGCATTCTGAAGTTGGCCAACACCATTATTGATGTTACCAATTCTAAATCGAAAATTATTCATAAGCCAGCCAGAGTGGAGGGGGATATGAAAAGACGTTGCCCAGATACTTCAAGAATGAAAGAATTACTTTCGCATCCAAGAGTTACTTTAGAAGAAGGAATTCAGAAATTATTGGAATCGAAATACTTTGTAGAAAAATGTCAAAAATCTTAGTTACTGGAGCTTGCGGTTATATTGGTTCGCACACCTTAGTTGATCTTATTGAAAATAATTTTGAAGTGATTAGTCTGGATGATAATTCTAGATCGAGCGACAATGTTTTAGATGCCGTAAAGGACATTACTGGTGTCAACGTGAAAAATTATCAGATCAATTTGTGTGATTTTGAAAAGACAAAATCTGTCTTTGATGAAAACCCTGATATTTCAGGAATTATTCATTTTGCAGCTTTTAAAACAGTTCCTGAGTCTGTAGAAAAGCCTTTGTTGTACTACAGAAACAACTTAAATTCTTTGATAAATCTGTTAGAGCTTGTTCAAGAATTTGATGTTCCAAATTTCATTTTTTCTTCATCGTGTTCTGTTTATGGTGATGTAAAAGATTTGCCTGTTACAGAAAAAACGCGTTTGGTCCGTACAGCGTCGCCTTATGGCAATACCAAAAAGGTTGGCGAAGAGATTCTAGAAGATTTTGCTAAAATTTCTAATGGTAAAATAATTGCACTCAGGTATTTCAATCCAATTGGCGCTCATCCTTCTGGGTTGATTGGTGAATCGCCTTTTTCTACACCTCAAAACTTAATGCCGATCATTACGGAAACTGCCATTGGTAAGAGGTCTAAAATGATGGTTTTTGGGGATGACTACCCCACTCGTGATGGTTCTTGCATCAGAGATTATATTCATGTATCAGATATTGCTCATGCGCATACTCTGGCTTTCAAATATTTAGAGGAAAATAAAAAGGCAGAAAACTATGATGTTCTAAATATTGGGAGTGGGAATGGGTCAACGGTATTTGAATTGATCAATGCTTTTGAAAATGCTACTGGTCAAAAACTAAACTATGAAGTTGCAGACAGAAGACCTGGTGATACCATTGCTATCTATGCGAATAATGATAAGCTTAAAAGCAAATTGGGCTGGACTCCAAAATATTCTTTAGATGACATGATGAAAACTGCTTGGAATTGGGAGAAGAGTCAATTATGAAAAGAGATTTGTCATAAAATTAAATCATCATAAGTTTCAACTAACATATTGAATATGATCTCCTTATCCACAATAGCATCATTATTCTTGTTTTGTATTAGATAAATATTCTTTCTATCATTCTGATGATTACACATAAACCAATAAAATGTTCCAAATCAATATCTTAAACGAAAATTAGAGGAAACTTGCAATTTGTTCTCTTTTAAGATAACTTTGAGAATGAATAGAGAATTAATATTCTATGAAAATCACTTCATTGACTTTTACGCAAACCAATCCGATGAAGTAAAAGCAAAGATTAAATATGTTTTAGAATTAATTAGCCAAGTAGATCGAATA
>JAHDGP010000260.1 GCA_020627525.1 Bacteroidota bacterium | reverse complement strand
AAAATTTGGAGTTATTCAAGCTGACAAGTATTTCGAATCATTTTTTGAGTACTTTGAGATAATAGCAGAAAGACCTTATTCATTTGAATCTGCGGACTATATTAAAAAAGGATACAGAAGATGTGTTTGTGGAATTGATAGTATTTATTACAAAGTAAACGAAGATGTTATTGAAATAATGACTATTATTGGGAGACAAGATTTAAATAATATCAACAAATAATTATATTAAAGATTAAAACGGTTTATCTTACTTCGTAACATTCCAACGAACGCCAAGCATCCACCAACGTCCAGGCATTGGAGAACCCAAAATGTCAGCGTATTCTTTATCGAAGACATTCTGTACTTGCAAAGTTCCCCAAATATTTTTCTGAAATAAGTTGATGTCAGCTTGAGTGTTTACGACAAAATAGTCAGACTCAAGTGTTGTGCCAATAGCTTCAGCTAAATCACTGTTTCTATTTTTCCAAAGACCTTGAACAAGCCAAGAAAAACGCTTGTGATTTAAGCGAGTGCCGAAGTTAACTTTATGTTTTGCGTGGTTCGCAATGTATTTCGACAATACCTCTTCATCATTGAATGAATTTATGAAAATATAGCCGGCATTTAATTTTAATTGCAAATCATTTGAAAGAGGAACATTGTAAAATGATTCCAATTCGAAACCGACTGTATTTACACTTTCAAGATTTTTTGTGAAAAAATAATCTGAATTTGGTGCTAGAAAAGAAGTGTCAAATGGCAATTCATTGGAATTGGTTAAAACGTAATCAATAACATCCGTTGCCGTTCTTCCAAATACTGTTCCTCTAAGTGTGAAATTATTGTCAGCATAATAATCTACACCAACTTCACCGCTCCAAGCTTTTTCCGCATTTAGATTAGGGTTGCCTAAGTTTCTTCCAGGAGAAAGGGAAGGTAAGTTATTGGAAATAAAACGTTCGGTATAGTCTGCCGCTCTGTTGCTTCGACCGCCTGAAGCTCTTAAGATTAAATTTTTATTTAAGGAATGCGCAACATTTAATTGTGGGTTTAGTTCAAATCCGTAATTGTCATCTTGGTCTCCACGAAGTCCAAATGTAAGATTTGTTTTATTGTTTAATTTCCAGCCCAACATTGCAAAAATACCCGCATGTAAATCGTCGTGGTTTCCACGGTCGTTGCTCTCTATTTTTCTTTGGTCGATTTGCCCTCCGATGTTGAGCTTTAGTCCATCCGTCAAATTTCTATTGTGATTCAATTGAAATTGACCAAAATCAGTTGTATGACTGTTGGGAGTAAACAAGGTGTTGAAAACAAAATCATCTGTTGTTTTTTGATAAATAAAATCAGCAGTAGTGTAAGACTTTGCACCAGCATAACTCAGTTGTAATTGATTCCAAAATTTTTCAACCGTTTCAACTGATTCGTCATAAGTACTTCTTGTATAAAAATATTTTGCACTAAAATCACGAAGGTCAAAGGCGGACCTTAATTTGAGGGAGAATTTATCATTAAATTTATAAGCAGCAGAAAAAGAAACATTTTGAACATCGAAAAAGGCATTGTAAAGAGAATCTTCGGAAATAGCTGGATGGTTGGGATTGTTCAAAGTTTCGCCATCAGACTTATTTTTAGTAACCCCAACATTTATTTTAAATTTTTCTTTTGTAAATGAAATACCTGCTTGTGCAATGTAAGATTGATTGGCACCATAAAGCAACTTACCACTAGAATTGATACCTTCATTGTTGAAATTGTTGGAAAATGTTTTTGAAATAATATTGATGACCCCACCAACAGCATCCGGACCAAATTGTGCAGCTGCTGGACCTCTTAAAATTTCTATTTGTTTAATATCTGAAAATGCTAAAGGAACATGATGGTTAAAGTGTCCAGTTAAAGGGTCATTGAGACGTACCCCATCTACCAATATCAAAACTTGAGAAAAAGTCGATCCACGCATACTAATGTCTGCCTGTGTACCAAAGCCATATCTGCTTTGTGTTTCCACACCTGTAACATATCGCAATAGTTCGTCAACAGAAGTGGCGGGTAGTTCTTCAATTTCTTTACTAGAAAGAATGCTAATGTGTTTTCCTGTTTCACTTGATTTTTGATCAATACGAGAAGAAGTTACAATGATTTCTGATAGGTTAACCTTATCTATTTCCTGGCTTTGAAGCTTATTTGCGTATAAAAAAGTTGATAAGATTAAAACGATTGAGAGTGATTGTTTAAACATAGCTTGGTTTGGGTTTGTAATTTGCCCGCAAAAATGTTAAATCAAATCAATAATTACAGCTTTTGGCGATTAAATTTATTAACAATTGATGCTTTTGGTCGTAATCCTTAACACTTGATAGTGTGATTTCTTATCTTTGTGTGCTTTAAAAAAAAACTATGAAAACTCAAGATACTTTTAAAAAAATCATCTCTCATTGTAAGGAGTATGGATATATTTTCCAGTCTAGTGAAATATACGACGGACTGAGTGCTGTTTACGATTACGGACCGTATGGTGCTGAATTGAAGAAAAATATAAAGGATTATTGGTGGGCTGCAATGGTAAAATTGCATGAAAACATTGTTGGGATAGACACAGCGATTTTTATGCATCCAAAAATTTGGAAAGCTTCTGGTCACGTAGATGCTTTTAATGATCCATTGGTGGATAATAAAGATTCTAAAAAAAGATACCGTGCCGATACTTTGATTGAGGATTATATTGCCAATAAGATCGACAAAAAAATCAATAAAGAAATTGAAAAGGCACGCAAGCGTTTTGGTGATGCTTTTGATGAGCAACAATACAGAGAAACCAATCCGAGAGTTGCTGCCAATATTGCAAAGCGTAAGGACATTATGGATGCCTTTACAAAGGCGATGGAAGCGGGCGATATGGAAGCTCTAAAGGCAGTAATTGTGGACAATGAAATTGTCGATCCTGAAACGGGTTCTAAAAACTGGACAGACGTTCGTCAGTTCAATTTGATGTTTGCCACAAAAATGGGAGCGGTAGCAGAAGGAGCCGACACTATTTATTTGCGTCCTGAGACGGCACAAGGTATTTTTGTCAACTTTCTGAACGTTCAAAAAACATCTCGTCAAAAAATTCCTTTTGGAATAGCGCAGATTGGTAAGGCATTTAGAAATGAAATTGTCGCGAGACAATTTATTTTTAGAATGCGTGAATTTGAGCAAATGGAAATGCAATTTTTTGTACGCCCTGGCACTGAAATGGAATGGTACCACAAGTGGAAAGAAACGAGAATGAAATGGCACAGAACGATGTTTCCAGAGGCTAAATTGCGTTTCCACGATCACGATAATTTGGCACACTATGCAAATGCAGCGGCTGATGTAGAATTTGAATTTCCATTTGGGTTTAAAGAATTAGAAGGAATACATTCGAGAACTGATTTTGATCTAAAAGCACATCAGGATTTGTCAGGTAAAAAACTACAATATTTTGATCCAGAAATTGATGACAGTTATATTCCTTATGTTGTAGAAACATCTATTGGTGTAGATAGAATGTTCTTAGCAACGATTAGCAATGCCTTGGTGGATGAGGAAGTGCCAGACTCTAAAGGTGGAACGGCAACGAGAACGGTATTGAAAATTCATCCAGCTTTGTGTCCAGTAAAAGTTGCGATTTTGCCATTGGTGAAAACGGATGAAAAATTGACGACTAAAGCAAGAGAGATATTCAATCAAATAAAATTTGCACACAACTGTCAATACGATGAGAAGGATGCAATTGGTCGTCGTTACAGAAGACAAGATGCGATTGGAACGCCATACTGCGTGACGGTAGATGGTCAAACGATAGAAGACAATACGGTTACATTGCGTGAGCGTGACTCAATGGAGCAAATCAGAATTGCAATTGATGAGTTGGAAAGCCACATTGCAGCGAAATTGGATTTCAGAACATTATTGTCATAGTAAGGCATCATAAGTAAGTGATAAGATCAAATTAACATGTGTAAATAATTCTTGCAAAAATTGACTGTCAACACTTTGAAATGTACGTTTTTTAAATTGGTCTTATCACTTATTTAAATAACATTACGTTAGTTGACTCAACTTCTTTACTTAGTTTGTCATAGAAGTATAAAAAAAGCAATATTTGAAGCACCATTCCTTAATTATAGGGATGGTGTTTTTTTGTTGAGGCAGCCTTTATTTAACATTTTGCGTAAACGAAATATAACAGCGATATTTTAAGAACTTGTTTAAATAAATAGATATGAAATACCCTTACTCAATTTTTTGCTTAATAGTGTTATTGTTTGGTGTAAATACATCGTGTATGAATGCACAAATGGATTTCGCTCCAGTAGGAGCGAAGTGGTATTATGATTATACTGGTTTTGCATTTAATGGATATTTTAGTTTGGAGTCTGATAGAGACACCACCATTTTAGGCAAAGCATGCAAAGTGATAAAGCAACGATCAGAATCTTATAGTTTCATAGATCAAAGATTGTATGCTAGAGATCATGATGACAGAATTATTTGTTTTGAGAATAATATTGTTTATCACTATTTTGACAATGATTTTCATATCATTTGTGATTTTAATGCAGTCGTAAATGATGAATGGATATTTAAATCTCCAGATGCTTACACGGATTGCGACTCGACTACAATAACCGTAGATTCTATTTATCAGAAAGAAGTTAACGGGCTTGAGTTTAAAACATTTGTTACCAGTCATTCAGAAAATGCCAATGTAGGTTTTTATTATTATTCACCT
This sequence comes from Bacteroidota bacterium, assembly GCA_020627525.1. GTDB lineage: Bacteria > Bacteroidota > Bacteroidia > Chitinophagales > UBA2359 > JAHDGP01. The sequence goes on along the minus strand of JAHDGP010000260.1, from coordinate 1,953 downwards.
GTTGAAATACTTGAGAGGATTGGACCAGAATATTATTTATTTGGTGCTGATATTTCATTGCCATCTTCCGAATGTGAACCAGAGTTGATAGATGAAGTTGACATTGGAAAAATAAGGTGTTATTCTGATAATGAAATTGGGATGGTTAAGTTTGGCGAAACGGACTGCGATTATGTTCGAGTTGATAGCTCAATTGACGAACTTATAAATGCAGATTTGAAACGCCCGTTTTATAATAATGGAATTGTTTATTTTAATGATGTGAAATTAAATACAGAAATATTAATTTGTGATATTTTAGGAAATGTAATTTATCAAGGATTTATTCCAGAGACTAAACAAATTAATTTAAGTCAATATCCATCAGGCTTGTATGTTGTTAAAGTTTTGGGAATGAAAAATTGGGCTTTGAAGGTTTTTGTGGAGTAGTGGGTTAAATTAAATTAAATAAAACCAAAAATAATGAAATATATTCTATCAGTATTTTTTCTACTTGTTTCATACACATCAATTTATGCTTGCTTTTGCCCATGTTTCGGAGAAAAAAGTTTGTGTACGCTTCTTAATGGTGACGGTTTTGTTAATTTAGTAGAGGCGCGACTTATAAAAACAGACTCTTTATTAGACGGCTACACGGATTCCTGGCAATTTGAATTGATTGAAGAGTATGGCAGTATGCCGTTTTCAACAAGTGATACTTTTTGGGTGGCTTATGATATTAACGATTCTTGTTTTGAGTGGTTTCACCATGTTTCTTCTGCTTCTCCGTTTAGTTTAGGAGATACTTTGTTTTTTACTACTTATGACGATCAGGATAACAATATTCATATACTCCCTCCATGTAACAATGCTTATTTTAGAAAAAAAGACAATCAAGTAACTGGAAATTTGGTTGGAACTATTTACTCGGAAAGCTATGATGACTTCAAGGCTTACATTAGAGAAGGTTACTTAACCGATTTTGATTGCTTATATTGCCGTTGTTTAAAATGCGGAGTTGCTTCTATTAATGCCCCAACAAATCTTTGTGTTAGTATTAGAATAGTAGAAGGAAGCCCTGGTGGAAAATTTAAGGTGCTGGAAAAGGATGATTTGAAAATGGAAGTTGTTATAACAGATGCATTGTATTCATGGTGGGATTCAAAAGAGGATACCTTAACCATTTGGGGAAAACAAGGAGACAATGATTGCAGAGGAGTATTAGATACCTTTCAAGTCAATTCAGAATACATTATAAATCTGCGTCTTATTTCTCATAAAAATCGAAAAAGCATCGACGAAAAGATTGGTGATTATGAATTTGTGGGCTGTGGTGTTTCTTTATTAGAGATAGTTGATAATAGAGTGATTGGACCCATAACTGAAAACTATAACAACTTAGCCTATGAAGAATTTAAAGAGCTTTTTCTCAAATTTCCTGGATCTGATCTTGAAAATTGTGAGCAGGTTTTCCTTAATTTAGAAACCCAAATAGAACGAATTACCATCAACCCCTACCCAAATCCTGCAACTACCAAAGTGATTTTCGAATTTCAGCAATTGGGAAGTTTGGAACCAATCATTATTTATGATATAAATGGTCAAATAGTTAAAAAGGTAGAGCTGTCTGGTTTTGAAAATATTGTACAAATAGATATTGCAGACCTTGCTGCAAACTTATATTTTTGGAAAATAGGAAATCAATCTGGTAAATTATTTGTGAAAGGTTTTTGATAAGGGGTTTCTTCATAAAAAATTTAATGATTCAATTAATTAGAGATTAATGCACTTAAAATTGGTGCGATCTTTACAATTTTGATAAATTGGTATTCATTTATCACTAACATAATGGGATCATGCTGTGATCCTTTTTAAAATGATTGCAGAGCAATCAAACTATGTTAGCTTTTGGTCAAATACTCTTAATTTTTCAACCTCAGAGAGGTTGCACATTTACTTATCGTTTTTATGAGA
>JAHDGP010000259.1 GCA_020627525.1 Bacteroidota bacterium | reverse complement strand
GAAAATACTCACCTTAGCTAGGGCTAGGGTTCCGTTTTTCTTCCGCTTCGGCGGTTCGATTGTAGATCGAAAAAATACCCTAGATCAAAAGTGACGAACATTTATGCTTACCTACTTATATTATGAAAAAACAAATTCTGACACATTTTAATGAGACATTCCTTAAATTTGCAGCTTCAACCAAAAAGAAATTTCATGAATGATAATAAATCTTTTGCAAACTTCCTACATAAATATTATGACAATTATTTAGAATTAGATCCATTAGCAGCTACATATGCTGGAGATAGTCGTTTTAATCACCTTTTCCCAAACTCTATTTCAGCTGAATATAAAGAGCGAGCAAAAACATTTTATCAAAATACGCTGAACAAACTAACGACTTTTGACAAAAATTTGCTCAATGAAACAGATCAAACAAGCCATGAGGTTTTACAATGGGAATGTGAAATTGCATTGGAAGGATTATCTTTTTCACGAGAATTAACCCCAATTGATCAAATGTGGTCAACAAACTTAGTTGTTGGACAATTAGCATGTGGAGCATCTGCCCAACCCTTTAAATCTCCTAAGGATTATGACAATTGGTTGATGCGTGTTGATGGTTATATTGCTTGGTGTAATACGGCTATTGAGAACATGCGCAAAGGAATGGATATAGGTTTTGTTTTACCAAAAGTATTGATTAAAAAAGTTATTCCGCAATTTGCAGCTTTGTCTAAAGGAAATGTAGAAGATCATTTGTTTTACAAGCCTGTAAAAATGCTTCCAGATGATTTTCCTGAAAGTGACAAGATTCGTATAAAGGCGGCATATACAGATATGGTGGCTGAAAAAATTATTCCAATAAATAAAAAGTTGGCTGATTTTTTTGAAAATGAATATTTGCCTGCTGGTAGAGAAACTGCTGGTTTTGATGCTTATGAAAAAGGTGCAGAAATGTATCAATACAGCATTAAGAAGTACACCTCAACCGTTGATCTGAATGCAAATGACATTTACGAACTCGGTTTGAAAGAGGTTGCAAGATTGCGTTCAGAAATGGAAAAGGTAAAAAATGAAATAGGTTTTGAAGGAGATTTAAAAGCCTTTTTTGATTTTGTCAGAAACAAAAAAGAGCTGATGCCATTTACTGAGCCACAACAAATAATTGACAACTACAATGCCATTCACGAAAGAATGTTGCCACAACTGGATAAACTGTTTGACAAACGTCCAAAGTCTCCATTTGAAGTAAGGAGAACAGAGGAGTTTAGAGAAAAATCTGCCAGTGCTGAATACAGTCTGGGTTCGATTGACGGAACACGTCCTGGTGTTTTTTATATTCCAATTCCAGATGCTACAAAACACAATATATATAGCGACGAAGATTTGTTTTTACATGAGGCTATTCCTGGTCACCATTATCAATTGTCTTTACAGCAGGAAAACAAAAACCTACCAGCCATTAGAAAGATTATATGGTATAGTGCATACGGAGAGGGTTGGGCTTTATATTGCGAATCTTTAGGGAAAGAGTTAGGTCTATATACAGACCCCTATCAATATTTTGGTATGTTAGGGGCAGAGATGCACCGTGCCATCAGACTTGTGGTTGATCCGGCTTTACACACCAAAGGTTGGACCAGAGAAGATGCCATAAAATATTCTGTTGAAAATCAAGCTGATCCTTTAGATATTATAGAATCTGAAATTGAACGTTATATGGCAAACCCTGGTCAAGCACTGTCTTACAAAATTGGACAGATAAAAATGTTGGAATTGAGAGCTTTTGCAGAAAAAGAAATGGGTGAAAATTTTGATGTAAAAGAGTTTCACAATATTGTATTGGAACCAGGTTGTATACCATTAAAAGTTCTTGAAAGAAAGATTAAAAATTGGGTCGCAGCATCAAATGCTGTAGCCTCTTGAATTTACACCTAATCATCTCATAAGCAAAGAATTGAATTGGATAAACTAAAATTAGCAGATGTTTAGCTTTGCTAAACATCTGCTAATTATTAACCATTAACCTAAATACTGAATCCTGGTAAGGGCTAACGTCATACTTTAAAATCAAATTAAGCCAAATCTTCAACGATACATTTATTACCAAATCCAATAAAAAATTTGTATAAATACAAATTAAATTTTAACATATCATAATAACTCAATCCTTTATCAATACAGGCAAAATTTGGGGAATAGTTTCAGTAATCTCACATATATGTTTTTAAATATTATCACATCCAATTTGGAATAATTAAATTATTTACCTAATTTAGAATTCTAAAGTAGTAGAAAGCGGTAATAAAATACATCTAATTCAAATGGCAAACAATAGTTTTGCATAAAATATCAACCCAATATATTCTGAATTTTTCTTTGTGAAGTAATATTACCGACGTTCCCAAATATTGGGCGACAATGATTCTGTTATTAATTCTAATTTGTGTTACAAGAAGACATCTAAATCTTCTTAAAAGGTTGTAATAGGAGAAATTGTTGGTTTTGGGAAAATATACAGTCATTAAAACAGTCAAGAATGAAAGAAAGTGTAAACCATAATATTTCTTTTTGGAATGAGCGATGGATAAAGTATGAAGATGAGCATCAAACCAAATGGTTAGATTACTTCATTTCAGATTATGGAAGGATGAAAAGTATCCATAAGAAAACAAAAGTTGAAAGGATACTAAGAGGCTCAAAAAATGGTGGATTCAGTTGTTTGTACATCCGGTTTCGTGACCACAAGCCAAAGGTTGTTATGATTCATATGTTTGTCGCCGATAAATTTATTGGTAAAAATCCGTTTGATGAGCCTGCTGGTGTTGTTCATGTTAATGGAGATAAAACAAATAATCATTACAAAAATCTCAAATGGGAAACGAAGAGAGAATCTTTTGAAAAAATGATAAATGCAGAAGGATTCAATAGAGATAGGTGGCGAACAAGGGCTAAGTTAACAGAAAGCAAGGTTAGAATGCTAAAGAAGTTTTTGAAGCAAGGCAAAACGAAAAAAACAATTTTAGCTAGACAATTTGGCATAACAACTATGCAAATAAACAGGATTGAACGTGGCGAGAATTGGGGGCACGTAAAATAAAACATTGCTCACATTTAGTTGTCGGATCAATAGAAATTATTGAATCATATTTTGTCGACTTCAGGTATTGTATGTCAATTTACACTGATGCATTTATTTAATTTGTGTTTCTAAGAAATGCTTCAAAAACCAATACCCGTTTGGATAATTCTATCAATAATTTTTGAAACACACTGATTGCATTTTGATCTATTCTTTCATTATGCTAATTGTATATATATAGCTTATGGATAAGAAAAACAAACCTAACAAAGTAAAATCTTTTTGGAGTGAAAAGTGGGCAAAGTATGAAAAAGAAGGTTTTGAAACCAGAACATGCGATTACTTTATTTCCAATCATGGGAGAATAAAAAGCGTCCAAAAAGCAACAGGTATTGAAGCATTGCTTAAAGGAACATATGTCAATCAGGGCTTTTTAACCTTAAAAATTCGCTGGGTAGGCAATACTTCGAACACAATATGTATACACATTTTTACTGCGGAAAAGTTTGTTACCAAACCATCGGAACTGCATAAACATGTCATTCATATTGATGGAAATAAAAAGAACAACCATTACAAAAATCTAAAATGGTTGACGAAGAAAGAAAATGTACAATTTAGGAAAGAAAGAGGCGACTTTGATCACTTTATAAAGAACACACCTAGTGCAAAACTTACAGAGAGCAAGGTCAGAATACTTAAGAAATTTTTAAAGCAAGGCAAAACCAAAAAGAAAATTTTAGCCAAACAATTTGGCATTTCAACAATGCAAATAAATAAAATTGCAAGTGGTGAAAATTGGGGTTATGTGAAATAGATTATTCTTTAAGTATCTTAAACGTTTTTACTATTTGCTCCTCTTCAATTTTTACAATGTAAAATCCTTTTGCCAAATTTTGAAAGTTAATTTTTAATTGGTTGTTAGAAACGTCTGTTATTTCAAATTCTTCAACAATCTTTCCAGATACATCATATACACGTACAGTACAACCAATTGCATTTACATCACTGATAAAAAGGTAATCTGTAGTAGGATTTGGGAAAAGACTTGTATGATGCAAATGGTTTAAATTGTCTATGCTAGAAAGTTCTTCCCGAATGAGTACAACTGTTTTGTTTATAATATAGAGGTTTTCTTCTAAATCATAGGCTTTCAATTGGTAGTAAATAGTGTCTTTAGTGGTATTCAAATCCACCGTTTGATATTCTTGAATTTGATTCCCATCTCCGTTTGAACTGACCGTTCTTATCGTTTCATAATTTACCTGATCGAAGGAGCGTTCTAGTTCAAAGTAATCAATCATTAACTCTACAGAAGTGCTCCACTCTATCAAATTACGATCTTCTAAAGGCTTTGCTCTAAACGTAGCCATTTGGAGTTGAGAACCATTGCATTTTTCAAAAACACCAGCAAAAGATTTTTTACAAAATTGAAGACTTGGAATTGAGACTTCCAGTGAGTATGTAGAATCACTTCCAAATGGTCCAATACTCGTTGTATCTTGGACAGTAGTAATCAGTTGTCAATTATTGTTGTTTTTAATGATAAATCCATTGGATTGGATTGAATCAATAGGATGATTTGAGATTACATCTATAAAGTTTTCATATGCCGCAATATCAAAATTATAGACACACTTTTCAACAATCTCCACTTGGAAGTCGTTGCATAACTCAGTCAGTTCAAAGTTTTCTCTGATACAAGTAATGCTTACTGCATCAAGCATTCCTTCACATGGCGATACTACATCAGCCATTATGTAATCAAATTGAACGGGCTGTCCGTCGTAGATGCCAAACCCCAAATTTATATCAATGTAGGGATCTACAATGGTGCCGTCAGATTTTTCGAGTAGGAAAAAGGTCTGACCCGCACATTGGTCAAAGAAAATAAAACCCTCGTGTTCGTAATCACATTGGGCAGTTATTTCCATTGAACAAAAAAAACAAAGCAGCATCAGTATTGCTCTTTTAATATGCATATATCTAATGAATCCAATCATTTTATTCTTATTTCACTTGATCAATATTCGATCAGCAACACAAATATAAACCTTGTTGTGCTAGGATGCTAATTTGGGAATGTAAAGGCAAATATCTAATCATAAGATATAAGTATAAAAACAAAATCTGTGTTTAATCTGTGCAATCTGTGGTTTTTATTACACCACAGATTGCTCAGATTAAACACAGATTAAGATTGAATCAGTTTTCTTCAAGTTGAGAATTACAGTAGGCTTACTTCAAAATCAGTTTCTTTGAATCTACTATTTGAGCATCAATTACAAGACAGTATGTATACAGTCCTTTTGGTAAATTTTCAGCTTTCCAAAGAAAAACATTTTTACCTTTTTCATTGATGCTAAATTCATCCATAAAAACACCTTGTGCATTATAAAATAGAATTTTTGCTTGTTCAAAATCAGTTAATATTTCATATTCAATGCTCGTTTCACCTTCTGTTGGGTTGGGTTTACAAGACATAAGTTTCGCATCAACTTTTTGTTGGTAAAAATTTTCTTTTTCTCTAATGGATATTTTTTTTGCTGAATTTTGATTTGTTTCTAATCCTAAATGTGATTTCAATAAGTTCATCTCTTCTTTCAATTGTTTCAATTGCATTTGCATACCAATCAATACATCTCGTTGTTCTTCCAGTTCCTCTGTTTTCTTTTCCAATAAGATCGTTTTTTCATCCAGCTCTTTGATTCCATTTATCGCTAAATAAATCAATTCCTGAGGATTGAAAACTAAAAGTTTGCTATTTTCCTTATCATCGACTTTTAATTTTCCACTTAAAGTTTGAACAGATGTTGGTAAAATTTCTCTCATTTCCTGTGCCATTATGCCCAATTGTTTCCTACCCGATTGAGTGCCTGCCTGTCCATTGTATTCGTACTCATAAATATTGACTTTCTTAATTTTATTCAATCCATGTTTGAAATTTTCAATATCTTTTTTGAGCCTTTTATCCGAAAAAGTATACCAATTACTTCCTATTGCATCTCCATTTTGAACCAACAATTTTGGATTGGTCGTAATAGAAGTATCCACATCAATCCCTTTGTAAGCATCTTCGATATCAATGCTTCCAATACTTACTAAACCATTGGCTGTAATAATGACGTTGTTATTTAAAGAACTATCTTTTGTAGCTCGAAGGACTAAATAGTTGTAATCATCCATATCCATCTTATTGGAATGAAAGTTGGTTACAGCCGTAACACTATCTTCATAAAAAAGAATTCCTTTATCTTGCGTTACGTCAATGTATTTATCTGGTGTTTGTGCTTTTGCATTTATTAGAAATAAAAATGTAGTTATTATTATTATTGCTATTTTAAAATTTTTCATTTTTTTGGGATTTGTAATCCAAGTCTGCAAAATATACTTAAAATACTGTTTCAAGAAAATACCTTGACAGACTTGGAAGGATTGTTAACAAAAAAATCCGTTATTCATAATTGTTAGGGATTGCCTATAAATAACTTATCGTTTTCATCATTCCCAACTTGATTGAGAATCTATATCTGGCAACGAAGGATTTACTTCGTTTTGTTTGTATTAGCAGCGTTTAGATTCCGCATCAAGTGCGGAATGACGTGTTGCTTTATGTGCAATGACGTGTTGCTTTATGTGCAATGACGTGTT
>JAHDGP010000258.1 GCA_020627525.1 Bacteroidota bacterium | reverse complement strand
GGCTAAAACTGCTGAAAGGAAACCAGCATCATTTAGCATATGCAAGGTATTCTCACCTTGTCTGAGTAAATCAGAACCGTTTTTATATGCATCATAACCATGATCACCTTCGTAGGCATCTTTTACGGCAGAACCAATTTTAAGCAAGCGAGCATTTTTATTTTCCGCTACTACATCATTGACATTTTCCTGCATTAATGGGAAAAAATAATCAAAGTCAGGCTTATTATTTTTATAATCAGCAGGGCACATCAGTTCATAGATAAGGATAACTGTGCCAGGGCTGTTTTCTCGAATTTTCTCCGCAAACATTTTGACATTTTCTTGATAAGTATCTATTTCCTCAATGGTTACAGGCGTTTTTTCTTGTAGCACTACATAGTCAAAGAAATTTCCATCTTCGTCTTTTTGTGCTAACTTTTTTGAAATGAATGCCTCTTGCGCATCGTAAACTTCATCCAATGACGCTGCCATTTCTACGAAAGTCTCAACCCTAATATCCTTTTTATTCGCTTCACACAGTTCTTTAAATAGCTTTGGCAAACTAACGTAGTATTCTGTGTGGCTGTTTCCAACAAACAAGATTCGTTTACTACCTTTTGATTCTGGTGCTTTTACAATTGGGTTCTTAGGTGGAGTTTCTTTTGCAACAGTTTGCTTATTTTCAACTTTAGTGGTTGAATTTGAAGCAACATCTGAGCTATTTTTGCAAGAGCTAAATATTATCAATCCTACAAAAACAAATTTAAGTATTGGGAACAATTTCATTTTAAATTCTTTGGGGTTAAATATTCTGTAAATTCAAGTTGCGAATATACGGTTATAAAAACAATGAGGCTTTTTTATGCGACTAATCCACCATCAACTGAAAGCGTAATGCCTGTAACAAAACTGGCTAGATCGGAAGCAAGGTATAGGTAGGCATTTGCAATATCCTCCACTTCACCTAATCGCTTTATTGAACTTTTGAAGAGCATAGCATCAATAATGTGTTGAGGAACCGTCTTCACCATTTCTGTCTGAATAAATCCTGGAGCAATTGCATTTACAGTTATATTGTGTTTACCAAACTCTCTTGCCCAAACCTTCGTCATTCCAATTACACCCGCTTTTGCAGCAACATAGTTCGTTTGACCGTAATTTCCATAAAGCCCAACAATCGAAGAAGCATTTATTACTCTTCCATATTTGTTTTCAACCATTATAGGGGTAACAGCTTTTGTGCAATTAAAAACACCTGTCAAGTTAACATCAATTACCTTTTGCCACTGATCAGTAGTCATTTTTTTTAAAGATGCATCTCTGGTTATCCCAGCATTATTAATCAAAATATCTATTTTACCAAAATCTTCCACACACTGTTTTGTTGTTTTCTCAACAGCTTCAATATTAGTAATATCTACAGGGTAAAATTTTGCTTTGTAGCCTTCACCACTCCATTCTTCTGCTAACTTTTCGCCATTGTCTTTATCTACATCCCAAACAATAACACTTGCTCCGTTTTCTAAAAACTTACGTCCTGTTGCTTTTCCTATTCCATTTGACCCGCCTGTAATGATGGCTACTTTTTCTTTTAGCATTTTTATTTTTTTTGTAAAGATAAGCAATGATGAATTGCATCAAAAATTACATTTCATATTTTCACAGATGAATTTTTCTGTTAATTATTCTGAGTTTTTTCTGTTCCTCTAATCTCTTAATTGCTCTTATTACAGTTTCTACCCTCAACCCTGTTAAGTTTGCAATTGTTTGCCTTGTCACATCTATGAAAGATTCGGCTTGTTCTGTATTATTGCTTTTTAGAATTTCAAGCAAGGTCATAATTCTATGCTCAGCATCGTAGCTTTTAATTTCTTTAGATAAGATTGCTTTAAAGCGAAGTCTTTTTGAAAGAGTAGATAGTAGCTCAATACAAATCGTTGGATTTTCTTTTAGTAACTCTAAAAATCTATTTTTCTCTAATTTTACAATTGAAGTTTTGGTGATACACTCAGCATTTGCTGGATACTCAAAGTTTCCGAAAATTGCTGGTTCTCCAAAACTTTGGTCGTTTTTGAAAATTCCTTGGATTGTCTCATTTCCTTCTTCATCATAATTATTCATTTTTATACTACCGCTGATAATCTGATAATAAAAAAAAGCCTCATCCCCTTCTTGAAAAAGTAATTTTCCTTTGGCAAGTTCGCTTCGCACAGCACCAAATTTTATAAGCAATTCAACATTTATCATTCTTTATGATTTAGGTCATAAACACGTGTTTCGTTCCGCCTCTATATTTGTAATATAAATATTTTTTAGTTAAACAAAACTTTAAGTTATGAGTATGGCAATTAACAAACCTCAGATAAAATTAAGCGAAAAAAACAATTTACTTCAAAGCTACTTAGAATTTTGCGATGCTCAAATGAAAGCAAGAACATTGTGGTATCTTATTCCACTGGTATCAATCGCTACTATAATGATGCCTATCGACTTTTATTTAATGGCAAACAGTAATTTGTTTGCAGAATTTGCTGGATTGAGCGGCATCCTCTTGTATGTTAATCTCGTAATAAATATAATTAAACTACACACAAGAATTACGATTACAGTTTTCTTGATTACAGTTCTGATACACATTCTTGCTCCAATTGCAAATTTATTGTTGCATTTGTAGTTCACTGTAAATTAGGGTGACTAAAACGACCACTTCAACCTTGTATTTATCAATCCGTGGAAATTTTTGTTAAAGGGAAAACCTAGTGCTTGTTTTTGAGTAATTTGTCCTAAGATATAAATGTCTATATCTTGTGATGCTGAAAATGTAACTCCTGGTAAAATAAAAAAACTTTGATCTTCGGGGTTAAATATACTTGATATAGATCCTTGAATTAATGGGTTGATGGGATAAGATACAGTTGTAAAAATTGCCCAACGGTGTGTCCATAAGTTTTGAGGACTCAGGCTTTGTCCTGAAAAGCCCGATGACAAAAGATCGGAATCTGTGGTTCCAAAATGATTGTAAAGCCCTTCTGCTTGTAACAACAAACCGTTTTGAAATGAATAATCTACTCCCAGTGAAGCAACCAAGCCCTGCAATGTATCTTGTTCTTGAATTGGGACGAAATAGGTCAATTCTCCTTTGAGTCCTGCATCCTTTATATTTCCAGCAAAGCCTCCACCAAATGCTAATTGTTCTTTGTAATAGGAAGCAATCGTTTGGAAATCGTAGTTCCACTTGTTCCAAGTATAACGCATTCCATAAATACTTTCTTCTTTGAACCTTTTGTGTGGATTAAATACAAACTCTATCTCTGCATTGTTTTCAGGGAAATAAGCAACCTTTATAGCATCAGACCCTGGGCGTTCTTCATAATCAAATTCTATAAAGGAATAGGTATTGAATAAATCATTGGGATTCCACACCCAATTTTTTGACCAATTTATTCGTTGTCGCCCTACTCTCACTTGCCACTTGTCTTTGTACCAATCTAACCAAAAACGATCTATGTGGGTATTTAGCACTACTGCACTTTCATCTATCATGGTTCCTGCCAATGGCAGTAAGTTTTCATTGGGCTTTAAAGATTCGCCGTATGTCAATGGAATTGAAAAAGCAATATCTGCTTCGTTTAGTATTTCAATCAATGCTAGATTCTCTTGAATCAGTTGATTGTAAAATTTGGGAAATTCTCCGTAAATTAGTTGATTACGCATTCCTATCCCTACCGTTATTTCATCGTTTGGGTACCACTTAAAATTTAGTCTATTGTGGACTCTGTTTTCAATGGTCATTGCGTCAAATCCGTCAAATAAAAAAGCTGCTCGGAGATCTTTGACGTAGCCGTTTATGGTGTAGTTTTTGGGTTTATTTTCTTGTGCTGTTGTGCTTAGGCTTATTAGAATTAAAATACATAGGCAGACCGTTTCGACTACGCTCATCGACCAGTTTCGGCGGCGGACCGTTTCGAGCAACGACCAGTTTTCCCATATTTTTTTATACCATATTAGACGCATAGAGGTTAGGATAATGTAACTCCTTCGGAGTTTAACTAAGTTAAATATCATTTTGAACATCTGATGCAATTACACCATCTTCTAGTGTCACTACACGTCTTGCTCTGTTTACCACTCGATGATCGTGCGTGGAAAAAATAAATGTTATGCCTTCTGTCTTGTTTAAGTCTTGCATGATGTCTAGCAAATTTTCTGCTGACTTACTATCTAGGTTTGCTGTTGGTTCGTCTGCTAAAACAAATTGTGGCTTGGAAGCCAATGCTCTGGCTACAGCTACTCTTTGTTGTTGCCCTCCTGAAAGTTCATTGGGGCGACTGTTTAGACGGTCTCCCAAACCAACAGAGTCAAGCAATTCTTTTGTGCGTTTATTCCTTTCTGATTTGTCTCTTTTTTGAAGCAACATGATAAACTCTACATTCTCTTTTGCTGTCAATACCGGAATCAGGTTGTAGGCTTGAAATACAAAACCAATGTTTTTCAATCGGAATTCTATCAATTCATTATCTGACAAATCATTGATGAGGGTATTGGCAATTTCTACGGTTCCTGATGTTGGCTGGTCCAATCCTCCCAACATATTGAGTAATGTACTTTTACCTGACCCTGATGGTCCTACTATGGCTGTAAATTCCCCTTTGTTAATTGTTAAGTCTACTCCCTTTACTGCGTGAACAGGTAAAGTATCTGGGTTGTAGGTTTTTGTGAGATTCTGAATTTTTATTATTTCCATATTTATCGAAATATTGTAATTTACCAATTTCAAAAAACAATGATGTAATAATTCAACTTTAAATTCTCAATATCTGCGTTGAAAATACTCGCCTTAGCCCTGCTAGGACTCCGTTTTTCGCCTTGATACTGAAAATTTAACTTTTGAATTCTTTTACAACATTCTTTATTGAAGTTGGTATAAAAATAACACATTGGAAGGGCAAATCGTTTGAATTGTGTAAAATTAATATTTCACTGTTAAGATTTAAGCAGCAATGTTGTTTAGTTTAAAAGCCATTTCTTTTATACAACATTTTTTTTATTGCATAATATACAAACTCAAGAAGATGAATGATAATACCACTCCTTCGGAGTTTTTGAAAGAATCTAATCATTAGTGCCAAAATACTTTCAGCCCTTCAGGCTTTTGAAACATTCCATTCTATTTTTTTTATTTATTTGCCACATTATACTTTCAGCCAAAATAAAAAAACCCGCAAAACGAAATCGTTCTGCGGGTCATTGTATTTTTTAGCAAGATTTATCTTACATCATTCCTGGCATTCCACCTGGCATTCCACCTGGCATTCCGCCTGGCATTCCACCACCTGCATTTTCTTCTGGTTTATCAACGATGATACACTCAGTAGTCAATAACATAGAAGCGATAGATGCTGCATTTTCGATTGCAACTCTCGATACTTTTGTAGGATCAATTACACCTGTAGCCAATAAGTTTTCGTACTCCTCAGTTCTAGCGTTGAAACCGAAGTCTTTTTTACCAGAAAGTACTTTTTGAACGATTACAGAACCTTCTAAACCAGCATTGTGAGCGATTGTTCTCAATGGTGCTTCTAAAGCTTTTCTGATTATGTCAATACCTGTTTGTTGGTCGTCGTTTTCACCTTCTACTTTATCCAAAGCTTTGATAGCACGGATGTAAGCAACACCACCACCAGGAACGATTCCTTCTTCAACAGCAGCTCTTGTTGCGTGCAATGCATCGTCCACTCTGTCTTTTTTCTCTTTCATTTCAACTTCTGTTGGCGCACCAACATAGATTACTGCAACACCACCAGCCAATTTAGCTAAACGCTCTTGCAATTTCTCACGATCGTAATCAGATGTAGTTGATTCAATTTGAGATTTGATTTGACCGATTCTCGCTTTGATGTCAGAAGATTTTCCTTTACCATTAACAACTGTTGTGTTGTCTTTGTTGATAACTACTTTCTCTGCTTGACCTAACATATCCATTGTTGCTTGCTCCAATTTGAAGCCTCTTTCTTCAGAAACAACAGTACCGCCTGTTAAGATAGCGATGTCTTCTAACATTGCTTTTCTTCTGTCTCCAAAACCTGGAGCTTTAACAGCAGCAATTTTCAAAGTACCTCTCAATTTGTTAACAACCAATGTAGCCAATGCTTCACCGTCAACATCTTCAGCAACAATTAATAAAGGATGACCTGTTTGAGCAACTTGTTCCAATACTGGTAACAAATCTTTCATATTGCTCACTTTTTTGTCGTGAATCAAGATGTATGGAGACTCTAATTCAGCTTCCATGTTATCAGGATTTGTAACAAAATATGGAGAAAGGTACCCTCTGTCAAACTGCATACCTTCAACAACATCAACGTAAGTTTCTGTTCCTTTAGCTTCTTCAACAGTGATAACACCTTCTTTGGTAACTTTTTCCATAGCAGTTGCAATCATTGCACCGATTTCTTCATCGTTGTTTGCAGAGATTGTACCAACTTGCTTGATTTTTTCAATGTCGTTACCAACTTTGGTTGACAATTTTTTAAGAGAACCATTTACGGCTGCAACTGCTTTGTCAATTCCTCTTTTCAAATCCATTGGGTTGGCACCCGCAGCAAGAGATTTCAAACCAGCAGTAACGATTGCTTGAGAAAGTACTGTTGCAGTAGTTGTACCATCACCAGCGATATCAGAAGTTTTAGAAGCAACTTCTTTTACCATTTGAGCACCCATGTTTTCCATTGGGTCTTCTAATTCGATTT
>JAHDGP010000257.1:5443-6763 GCA_020627525.1 Bacteroidota bacterium | reverse complement strand
ACTTTCATTAAAAAATATTTATATCACAACTTCATGTCTGAAATAGAAGCGATTATCCTCGGAATCGTTCAAGGCTTGACAGAATTTTTACCTGTCAGTAGCAGCGGTCACATTGAGCTTGGAAAGGCCCTGTTAAATACCGATATTGAAAATAACATGTTGTTTAGTCTGATAGTGCATTGCGCTACAGTGCTGAGCATTTTCATTGTTTTTTGGAAGGATATTGCCGAACTGCTCAAAAGCCTTTTCACCTTTAAATGGAATGAAAACAATCAGTACATTGCTAAAATATTATTGTCGATTATTCCGCTTGGTTTCATCTACTTCCTCTTAAAAGATCCATTAGAAGCCCTATTTGAAGGCAGATTGGTTTTGGTTGGATGTATGCTTATTTGTACCAGTTTCATTTTGTTATTATCTCGCTTAGAAAGAAAAAACAACAGTCCCTTGACTTTTGGCAAATCCTTGATCATCGGTGTGGCCCAAGCCGTTGCCGTTTTGCCCGGAATATCAAGGTCGGGAACGACCATTGCCACAGCCCTCGCATTGGGAATCAAAAGAGAGGAAGCAGCGCGCTTTTCCTTTTTGATGGTATTACTCCCAATCATTGGAGGAACAATTTTAGAACTAAAAGACATCAGTGAAGCAACAGGACCCGTTCAAATAGATTGGTTGCCATTAGGACTTGGTTTCTTAGCAGCATTTATATCAGGGCTACTAGCCTGTAGACTAATGTTGAAAATTGTCAACAATGGTAAAATCTGGTGGTTTTCCGTTTATTGTTTTTTGGTTGGATGTTTGACGGTTGCTTTGGCGGTGATGTAGTTTCACCCTCTCCAAACAACCCCACTCCGCCTTGCGTCTGCCGAACCAAAATATTCGCTGCCCTGCCGAACGATTGTATGAACGCCACCAAACAACATAGCTTGTTCTGTCCACGGTAAATGATCATCACCGCTTAGCAGTTCTAACGGTTCTGCTAAATTTGGCTCTGTATTTAACACGCCATGTTCTGGATGTAAACGTGGAGCCATAACTGCCTCCTCAACATCCATTTTATGATCAATAATATAAGACAATACTTGAGCAATTGCTGAAGGAATCCTACTAGCTCCACCTGTCCCTAAAACAATTTCAACCTCCTCCTTTTCATTAACAACAAGCGTGGGAGTCATCATAGAACTCAGTCTTTCATTTTCATTCCACGAGTGAAATCCATTTGGAAGCAAAGCTGATTCACCCAGCATATTGTTCATAAAAATTCCTGTACCTGGAATGACAAAGCCCGAACCTTCTCCATTAGAAACTGTCGAACTCAAT
>JAHDGP010000257.1:0-5433 GCA_020627525.1 Bacteroidota bacterium | reverse complement strand
GCATTTCCCTTATCATCAACAATGGTAAACTGTGTGGTACTCCCTCTCTTTGTACTTACAAATTTCTTTAACAAATCATCCTTTTCTGTCATCATTTTTGACAAAACTTCGTACATCGTTTGCGTGTATTTAGAACTCTTAGGATCATTGACAACTTTTGAATCTAAATACTCCATTGCAAACCGCAACATTTCCCCACCCACAGACGGAAACGGATTGGTAATCACCTTTTTATTTTTATATTGAAATGCCAAGCCTTTTCGTTCTGCTATCTCATAATTTTTTAAATCTTGAAAGGAAAGTGAGCCACCATTTTCCGCACTTATTTCATCAACTTTTTGAGCAATATCGCCTCTGTAAAAGTTGTCAATTCCCTCATAAGAAACGTGCTCTAAAAAGTCAGCAAGCTCTGGCATTTTTTGAATATCACCAGCCTTGTAAACAGCTCCATCTTGATAAAAAATCTTTTCCGTTTCTGAATTCACTTTTAATAAATTGCTCAACAAATCAAAATTCATTGCAACAAAATCATTGATAAGCACACCGTTTTTAGCCAGATCCAAAGCAGGCTGGATCAATATTTTCATTGGAAGGCTACAAAATTTTTCATATAAATGAAAAGCACCTTTTAACATTCCTGGCGTAGCAATGGAACCAAGCCCAACATGAAAGTCTTCTGAGGAAGTTCCATAATCAACCTTGATAGGGTAAAAATCTAAAGCGCCTTCCTTTTTCTTAACAATTGGAGTATGGCAAAAAAAGTCTAGAAAATATGATTCCTTATTTTCCAAAAAGGCATTGACAAACCCACCTCCACCTACAGAGCTCATAATTGGCTCAGCAATAAAAGAGGTAAACAAGCAAGCAACAAAAGCATCAAAAGCATTGCCTCCCTCTTCAAACATATAAATACCAGCATCTAAAGTATTCTGATGCCCACAAGCTATTACTCCTTTCGTTTTCTTTCTAATCGCCATATTCTAATGCTCATTTTCTTCACAATATCGTTGTTTTATCATAAAAAAAGAAAAGAGAATTTTATCATTAAAAAAAGAAAAGTTTACTTCACTAAGCCCATTTCGCCTTAACAGATAAGTCATTATTACTAAAAAGTATATAAATTTTATTAAATCAATGGAATTATTGCCTTTTTGGCATACATTTAGAACTAGTACTAATGGTTAAATAAAATTTATGTATCTCCAAAAATTAAGCATAAGAGATAAAATTGAATATGCCCTGCGTGGTAAATTAGCAAAACCCAATCACTTTCTTGGTTTTGCTGATGAGAAATTCTATTTACCAACTTTAACGGAATTTAAAAAGTTTATTCAAATTTATCAAATAACCGTTTCGCCAGCCAATCCTGTTAAAGGAACAGAAGGTTTTGATTGTGATGATTTCTCCTATGTTTGTAAGGGATACGTTAGCATTTATAACAGAAATGTTGTTGGCAAAAAACACTCTTGGGCGGTTGGCATTATTTGGGGAGATTTTACTTGGGTTAGATCTTTCCACGCAGTAAATTGGGTTTTGACCAGGCACAATGGATTGTATCTCTATGAACCGCAAATGGGTTTGAATGGGTTTAAGAGATTTCGTGAGTGCAAAGGTGGAGTAGAATTGGTTTTATTATGAAAATATTATTATGCGCCATTTTTTAATATTACTTTTTATTTTTTCATTGCATATATTTTTGTCTAGTAAAATATATGGACAGCATGAATATGCCTATGCTTTGGACATTCAAAAAAGTGTCGAAGAAATTAAAAAAAATAAGTTTCAATATAGAACTCTAGCAAAATTCATTGATGCACCATTAGCTAATAATGGCATCAGTTCTGAGGAGATCATAAATGAGTTTAATAATTTTTTAAACAATACTAAATCCAGTAATGATCAGGAAACTTATACTACTCAAGGTTCAAGAAGGTCACCAAAAAATATTTTAAGCAATTCTATAGTTGGTGGCTTATCCCAAGAAAATTTCATCATTGCATTTACAGATGTAATCATTGATCGTGCAAAAGAAGAATTGGCATTGGCTTATTTCGATCGTACTGCAATCAAAATGCGTGAAAAAAATCTTTCATTAAACTTGAATTGTTATGTCGCTGAAAAAACTTCCATCTCTGAATTGTTTCCCCACTTTTACCTCCTTGCCAAAAACAGTAGAGCAAGTCTAAATTTAAACTTTGGAAACACTCTATTAAGTGCTTTTCAGAACGACTTAAACGGCATGTATTCCAGAGTCGATAAAAAACTTATTCCCGAATGTTACAAACAAAAATCATCCTACAGCATTCAAGATGCTTCTTATAATTTTTACCAAAATCTCAAAAAAGGCATATCGCTTGAAAAATCTTTGTCCTTATTAGCTCCAGATAAAAAAATTAATAGTGATCCTAAAAATTTAAATGTTGCGGATCATTATTTAAACCTGCTGGCTGCCTGTTCTAAAAGTTTAATGCAAATTGATCAAAATAAGTGGATTGATACGGAAAATGAAACGTTAAATGCGTTTGGTAAAGAGGTTTATCTTGGATTGTTATACAAAAATAAAAACTATAAAGATTCTTTTGAGAAACTTGGATTCAATGGAGTTAAAAAAAACGATGCAGCTTATGTAAATTTCATTTTCAATTTAACAGAAAGATACAAATCTATTAAAAGCAAAATTGAAAAGGGAACAGTCAATTTTTTCAGCACAAAAGATTCCTATGAATCTAATAATGCAAAAGCAGTTTCTTCTCCTGCTTTAGAAGTCGCCATAGATTTAATTTTGATAGTAGAAGATTTTTCACAACTGCCAAACATTGAAAATTTTGAAATATACAAAGGAGCCAAAACTGCACGTCATATAATTGATTTTTATAAAGGAGTGGGCAATAATCATTATGGAGAATGTGCTTTAGCCATTCTTATGATACTGGATATTTTATCAGAAAATGATGCAAATATTCCTACAGAGTTATTAAAATATATAACATTGGCAGCAGACATTTCACAAGCCCAAAATTCAGAAGCGGCTAAAGTTATATTAGAAAATGCCATTTTACCAGTTGGGAGTTACAAGGTAAAACGAACGGTACGATTTAGTGCCTCACTAAATTCCTACTTAGGTATAAATGGAGGATTTGAGTTTTTGGATGAACCAAAACGATTTAACTCAAGATCGTTCTATATAGGTCCATTTTTACCTGTAGGCATCGATTTAAGTTTGAGCAATGGAACAGAAGATGAAATGCGTGGATCAACTTCCTTGTTTATTTCAGCTTTTGATTTTGGAACTGTTGCTGGATACAGATTTCGAACAGAAGTAGAAGAGATGAATGGATATCAAGTTGAACGGTTTTCAAATCTAAAATTCCAGCACTTTTTATCTCCAGGAATTTTTATAATACGAGGACTCGAAAAAGCACCTGTTTCCTTTGGTATAGGCGGACAATACACACCAAGATTGCGCAAAATCAAAAGCCTTAACACAGAAGGACTTGAATTTGATGCTACTTCTTTTAGAATTACTGCATTTATGTCCATTGATATTCCTTTGTTAAATATTGCAATGAAAGGCAGAAAAAAGCTAAATTCAAAAAACAATGATGACTTTAAAAACAAATTGTGGTATGGAAATCAATAAATAGTGTTAATTTTTGGTGATCTAAGCTTAAATTTGAGTCCTATTAACGTACTAATTACAAAGTCTTTAAACGAGTAGTTTAAGGTAAAGTCTAAAAGCATTACATCAATTCATCAATAAATGAAAAATTATCTATCATCACTTTTTGGTCTATTCTGCTGCTTATCAATGATTGCGCAGACTGATTATCCAAATACATTACTATGGGAAATTTCTGATAATGGATTAGAACAACCCTCATATCTTTATGGAACGATGCATGTTCATGACGATAGGGCTTTTCGTTTTGGCGATTCTGTTATGGTAAAGTTTGAATCTGTAGATGCCATTGCTTTAGAAATTGTTGATGATATGTTTACAGATCCATCAAAGTTGGATCCTTCTTTGTTGTCTGATATTATGATGGATGGAGCTGTTTTAGAAGACTTAATTCCTAGAAAAGATTTTCAAAAAGTAAAAAAGCTGTTCAGTGAAAGTTTGGACAATATGATGCCAGAAGGGCAAGGTGCCACTGGATTTCTTGCAAAAATGATGTCTGGTTTTATGGTCAATAGAATCAAACCTATGTTTACTGCCACGCTTATCTCGACCAGAAACTCTAAGATGGATCATCCCCTGCCGCTCGATTCTTACCTAATGGAAAAAGGTCAAAGTTTGGGTAAAGAAATGATTGGAATTGAAACCGCTAAAGAGCAAATGGATGCGATTAATCGAATTCCTAATGAAGAACAAGCGCAGATGCTTTTAGAAATGATTGAAGATTTGGATGCCGCTGATTTGGAAATGGAAAAGATGATTGAGGCTTACGAACAACAAGATTTGAATACCATTCTTGAAATGACAACAGGAATGGGTGGCGATGCTTTTGAAGATGAATTATTGGTAAAAAGAAACAATAATATGGCTGAGCGTATTGATACCATTATCCAAAAAAGAAGCACTTTTGTAGCAGTGGGAACCGCGCACTTAATTGGTGAGACAGGTTTGATTACTCAAATGGCGGATCTTGGATATACTGTTCGTCCAATTGTCTCTAGTTATTCTCCACCTAAAGAAGAGTCTAGTTTTGAAAAGTTGTTTGAGTGGATGACGGGTAGTTATGATTCTTCTGAACAAGCAGATCAGGATACTTCTTATTATAACATCAATCTAGAAATGCACCCTATTTGGGAAAGCGATGTGGATACTGTAAAATGGATTTATGTGGAGCAAGCAGTTTCTAGTATGAAAGATAAACCTTACAGACAAAGAGTTTACAAATTAGTTGAGTTAGAAGGCGAGCAATTTGCAAGCTACGTTTATACCTTACCTAATGAAAAAGATTACATTGGAAAATGGGAAAGTGATTCTTTGTTTAATGAATTAAAACCAACAGATTTGATTGAAAGAAAAGGTTGTGAAGTTATCTTAAAAAAAGCAGGTGACGCTTTTTCAGGTTCTACTGTTGAAAAAAATTGCGAAAGTGATTTTAGAGGAGCAAGCTATGCCAAATCAAAAGTTACAGTTAGTAAAATAGGAATCTTAAGTTGGGATCAGGGCTTTGATGATAAAGACGAACAAGTTTGGGGAGCAGAAAAAGGCGGGTATATCTTTTTGTCGAAGGAATAAGAGATATTTATACTATTCTTCGTTTAACTTCTCAATTATCGACAACACTTTTTTCACAGAAATATTAAATCTAACTGCAATAGACTCAATTGGAACACCTAAATTATAACAGGCTATCAGACCTCGCTCCAAACCTTGTTTGAAGCCTTTTGCAAAGCCTCGTTCAAAGCCTTGTTCAAAGCCTT
>JAHDGP010000256.1 GCA_020627525.1 Bacteroidota bacterium | reverse complement strand
AACTTAATCAAAAATCCGTTATCTTTATATTCAAATTTATATTCTCTAAATACAATCAAATGAAAAATAGCTTTATACTTATGATTGGCATTTTATGCCCAATTCTTTTATCTGCACAATTGACTGTAGATGACATTTCAAAGTTACTGGAAAACACAAATCCTCCTGAAACTTATTTACAAGTACTGAATGAACAGCAAAATCTTAAAGCGTATAAAAGTGGTCAAAATATTTTAATCGCAGAAAAAGAAAATGCTTGGATTGATAATTCATGGACAGCAATTGATTCATCAGAATATGTTTACAACACTAGCAACTTACTAACTGAATTAACTGTAAAAGAATTCATCAACAGCAAGTGGGAAAATAAGACTAGAAGATTGCAAAATCAGGATTTTGGAGATCCGCAGGTAATTTCCATAAACCAAGAATGGAACGGAAACGAATGGGAAACTTTCAATCGGTTTTTATCAATTGATGAGGCGAATAATAAAACCATTTCTAGGCTACAAATATGGAACGGAACAGATTGGCAAAATCAATCACAATTGATTGAAGAAAAAGATGAAAATGGTTTAGTCACGCTGCATCATTGGCAATTTTGGATTACGGATGATTGGGAAAATACTGATAGGTATTTGATTACAAGAAATGAAAATGGTTTAACTACTATTTTACAAAGTCAATTGTGGGAAAATGATAAATGGGAAAACAGTTTTAGGTCGCAGTATACTTATGATGGAAATGCTTTAACAAATTTGATTTTTCAAACTTGGAATGAAACCGATTGGCAAAATGTTTTCAATACCTTTTATGAATATAATTCTGCTGATTTGGAAACCGTAAGGATTCGACAAAGTTGGCTAAATGATGGTTGGGTTGATTCAAACAAAAGCATTTCTGAATATGACTCAAACAATAATCAAGTATTGTTATTGACGCAAGATTGGGAAAACGATAATTGGCTTAATGCTTTCCAGACTATCAAAGTGTATGATGATAATGACAATGAAGTTTCTCGCTTAAAGCAAAAGTGGAATGGTGATAGTTGGACAAATAATAATCAAGAGTTATTTTACTATAACTTAGATTTGATTAGTAGTATTGCTGAAACTGATGTAAGAGTACCAATCGTGAACGTTTACCCAAATCCTTCCAATGGTTACCTTTCGGTTGATATTGATGATTTGAATGTTAGAAATGGAATGATAAGAATTTTTAACTCAATGGGAAAAGTACTATTTTCGAAAGAATTTCAAAATGGCGACATCAAGTCATTGGACTTAACAAACTTATCTTGTGGAACTTACATTATGCAAATTGAATCTGGGAATAAACAGTACAATCAACTGTTTAACATCATTCATTAAAATGTAATATATCTATTAACAGCTATACAAAATTACTAAATCAAAAAAGTCTGGCATAAATGCCAGACTTTTTATTACCTATCAATAAATGGTCAATATCCAAACAAACAACACATCTAGATTTTCCATTTATCATTTACCTAATTATAGAATTAAATAGGACTATTATCTGTTATCAAACATCATAACTCAATAACAACTATATCCTTAGCTCAATTCTGTTACAAGATAACAAAACTTTTTAAAACTATAATATTTTTTTATTTATATATTACAAATTATTTTATAATCTATAATGCTTGATCAACAAACTTCTAAATTTCAATGTAATGTGAAATCTGTGCTTCATTTTATAATAACAATTCTCAACAAAACAGCCAATTCTTGTTGCATTTGTAGAAGCCTTTGATGTATCTTTAAAATTCTGGATAGCTCTTTACCATCCTTCTCCGTTTTCATTCGGTCTTGATTTTCTTTTATCATTATCATCAAATGCTTAAGCTTAAACCTGTTTACAAGGTTTACAACTTCTTCTTCAAAGTTTTGCGAAATTGTTTTCACAAAAATCTGATGTTTCAATTCCCAGTTTTCACTTAGTTCATATTTATCAAAAGTCAAATGGGCACACAAGTCTGACACTTCTTTCTTAGAATGTTTCTGGAAAAACTCGGTATTTGGAAGCTCACCATTTTTCAATTTTTCAAGATAAATATTTACGATTTCTTGATACAATTCATTTTTAAAAACTATATCAGATCGTTTCAACTGACCGACGATGTAAGGAGCTACAAATGCGCCACTTTTCAATGATTGATGACCAAAATTGAACAACACTTGAATCATCATTTCTTCCAACATTTCAAGAGAGTCATCCAAACTTGAAGCAGGCGCCTTGCTTTCTTCGTCGTAACGATCTGGAACACTCGTTGTATCCACCTGAGTTTTAGGTGCTTGTTTTTTATCTACATACTTTTTAAAATCCTGAGATTTAACCTTATTGGTTTCATTTATTATTATCCTTTCGTTTATTTCCAATAAGGCACTACACTGCTTAATGTACAAAGCCCGCTTTATCGGATCAGGAATTTTAGCCAGCGTAGAGACAACATCTTTTACAAGTCCCGCCCTTTTGATAGGATCATTTTTTGTTTTTTCTAGTAAATGATTGGTTTTAAAAAAAACGAAATCTCTAGCATTATCCGCAATGTAAGTTTCAAAACCGCTGTGTCCTATTTTTTGAATAAATGAATCTGGGTCATCGCCTTCTGGCAAAATAGCCACCTTAACATTCATATCTGCTTCCAATATCAAATCGGTTCCTCTGAGTGCTGCTTGTTGCCCAGCAGCATCTCCATCATACAAAATAGTGATATTGGATGTAAATCTTTTTATCCTTCTAATTTGGTCAGTAGTTAAAGAGGTTCCCGACGAAGCAACCACATTTTCAATTCCCGCTTGGTGAAGAGAAATAACATCGGTATAACCCTCCACTAAAAAACAGTTGTCGTTTTTTCGAATGGATTTTTTAGCGAGATAAAGACCGTAAAGCTCTCGGCTTTTGTTGTATACTTCTGACTCGGGAGAATTTACATATTTAGGTATTTTTTTATCAGTTAATAATGTTCGACCAGCAAAGGCGATTACCTTTCCTGAAATAGAATGGATCGGAAACATTACACGACCTCTTAAAAAATCATATATCTTATTGTTCTTCTGACTGACCAAGCCCAACTTCAATAAATACTCTTCTTTAAAACCTTTCTTTTTGGCTGCATTAAAAAAATCATCAAAAGAGTCAATACTGTAACCCAATTGAAATTTTTCAATAGTGTTGTTTCTAAAACCTCTTTCTTTAAAATAGGATAATCCAATGTTTTGCCCTTCAGGTATGTTCACAAGGTTATTGGTATAGTGCTTTTGAGCAAATTCATTGATGATGTGTAAACTGTCAAAAAACAGTTTTTCAGCTCTTGCTTCATCTGTATTGATCTCCTCAATTTCTATGTTGTATTTATTCGCCAAAAAACGCAATGCCTCAGGATAAGACAATTGTTCGTGTTCCATTATGAACTTGGTAGAATCACCTGCTCTGCCACAACCAAAACATTTGAAAATCCCTTTGGTTGGAGACACACTAAAAGAAGGAGTCTTTTCATTATGGAAAGGACACAATCCCAATAAGTTAGAGCCTCGCTTTTTAAGGTTGACATACTCCCCTATTACATTTTCAATCTGTGCAGCATCTTGAATGGACGCAACTTTATCCGCAGGAATCATAAGAAATCATTTATCAATACGCAATAATATACAATTTACATTTGAAAAAATAATTCAATCAAATAAAATCTTTACTTCTATGAATAGAAAGCCAGTTTGAAACAAAAATCCACCATTCTAAATACTTTCATTTAATGAAATAAAATAATATTCAAAATTATACTATATTTATCCTTAATAAATTAACACTCAAGCCATGTTTCCATATCAAATATCCCAATTTGTATTAGTCATAATGTTAATTACTTTTGCTTCAATAAACTTAGTTGGACAATCGAATGAAGAGTCAGAAAAAACCAATAAGGACTCTGCAAACGTCAAAAAATTTGTTCCTCGAAATCAACAACTAAAACTGAAACCTGGAACCTACGTGTTGGGGCTTGATGTTTTCGTTGCAGAGTTGACCCTTAACAACAGCTTCTATTTGGATCAAACTACAGCAATAGGGTTTGAGTTCAACCTACTCCACAATGCAGGAATGTATGCATTTATCTCAGACAATCACTTTGGTGGCAATGGTTTTAACCCTTATTTAAGTTTACTTGGATTTTCATTATACCTTAGACAAGAACTCCAGCACAATTTGTATATAGATGCAGGAGCTACAACCTATATTTTTTTACATGGTGGAAATGATTCAGGAGACAATATTGGCGGCGGTACCTTCTTAGGAGGTTATGTAAAATTCTTTGCACCAATTTTTAAAGTTCGAGATAATAAAGGAAAACTTAACAGAAGACCATCTTTGGGACTGAAGATCGCTTGTGGTATTGTAGATGAGCAATTTATAGATAGTGAAATGGCGGTTACAGCTGCTTTGTATTTTAGATTTTTCTTAAAGAACCCAAAGAAATATGTAAATTAAAACGAGCCAATTGTTATGCTCTAAACAAAAATGTAATCCCTAGCGGGGTTTACATTTTGCCTATTGTTTTCTTGTCAATGATTTTTAAAAATGTCTAGTTTTTATCCTTTAAGAGCAACCAACTACCTCCAATTGAAATATAATTCATCCGTTTACTAATACCGGTTCCAAATGAAAAGTCGAATTGTAAATTTTGATTTGGTAAATAAGTAAATCCAGCATCAAAATTCATTTCATGTTTTTCTAGGTTTACAATTTCTCCATACGGTTCGATATAAATTCCTACTTTTTCATTAACTGCAATTCCAAGTGCCAAAGAATATGTCAAATCACCATTTTCTTCACCAAAATAGTTGTAACCAATATTGTATCCAACTCCCATGTTTTCATTTAACTCATGGGCGATAGATATTTTGTTAATAGTACCAAATTTTTTACTTGAAAATTCATTACTTCCAGATGGAATAATTAAATGAGAGAGAAAAGCAATTTCCGTATTTTTGTTTTCATTTTGTAAAACTTGAATTTTTGTACCAATTTCTAAATCGCTTATTCCCTGAATAGATTCATATTCAAAAGCATTTCTAAATTTCGATGTTTCAAATTGACTTAGAAATCTAATTTCAATACCATCCGTTATTCCATACCTAAAAAGATTTGTGGGCGCCAAAATTTGTCTAACAGAACTGCCGTTACTTCCTGTGAAGCCAATCAAAAGACCGCCTTCAATTTGTAAATTACCAATTCCAACTGTAGAAGAACTCTCTGTTTGATCAGGTCGATCAGTAGTTATTTGAGCTTGTGCATTTCTTATAATAAAAAAACATAATATAATTAGCAGATTGTATTTATTAAAAATCATTATTTGTAGTTTACATTTTCAGATGGCAAATGTACTATATTTAAAATGATTGGCATTCTTATTATAATATTTAATAAGGGCACTCTCATAAAAACGATAAGTAAATAAGCAATCTCTGTGAGGTTGAAATTATGAAAATTAGCTTTTTGAGGAGCAAACTCAATAGTTACATTTTTTTCAGAAAACCCTTTGATATTTATTATACAACTCAGATCAATGAGTTAAACAATAGCTCACTTTTATGAATGTTTCTAACACCAATCTTATAAATCAAACAATATATTGGAAAATATTACATTAGTTATTTTGAAATATCACAAGTGTTTATTACATTTATATCACACTAATACATATTATCATGAGAATTTTAATTTCAGCACTATGCGTAGTGCTTGTTTTGTCATCATTTATGACAAGTTCACTTTTTACCACTTTTTCGGAGAGACCAACACTGAATGAAGAAGCAGTTGTGGTGACGGAAGCACTTGACAAGAACGAGATTTCAAAGATTTCTAGTTTGATGGGTGATGTGGAAATATTAAGTGCAAAAATATTAACTGAAAGCAGCGGTCAGACGTTTCTTGAAATCGCAACTTCTGTTAATGGTGAGGTAAAGACCTTAACAACAGAGGGTTATGAGGCAAACATGGTACCTCCATGCCATTGTGGACCAGGTCAAGATGGAATTTATAATGCTTGGTGGGAAGGCTTAACACCTTACAGATATAAGAAGCCATATTGTCTTCCTTGTTTAAAACCAGTAGATACTGCAGACAGTTAATTTTCAAGTAAAAGTAAAAGAAGAAAAGGCATTTGCTTTGCAAATGCCTTTTCTTTTATTTGTATTTCTTTAAAATCGCAATCCGTTAGCCGCATACCGTTCGAGACGAGTACTATTTTGATTTTAGCTTCAAAGTTCTTATGCCAAAAAAAAGTATACCTAGCAAACCCAATATTGTAAATAAATACTTTTTACCATTTGTTTGCTTTTCGAACAGAGGCTTGGTATCTCCAATTAAATTATAAGACGCCCAAAAACAAGGCTTAGTAAAATCTTCACTGTTGATTAATTCAAGTTGTGCTTTTCTCAATGCAAGATCTTTTCTGTCACCATTTTTTAAAAATTCAAAAAAGTTATTCATCAAAGCTGCACTAGATTCATCATTTATCTCACTTAAATTCGATAGAATACTTGACACACCGTTGAAAGCAAAACCTCTGTTTAAACTCATTACGCCTTCTCCTTTTATTGCCTCTCCAATTCCAGCTTTACAAGCACTTAATACCACAAAATTTGCTTTTATTTTGGAAGCATAAATTTGGTTTATATTTAAGCTCGTGTCACTAAAATAAATTGACGGCATTTTTGATACAGAATCAGTTTCTGTTGCATGTGTAGATAAATGAAAAATT
>JAHDGP010000004.1:23305-37283 GCA_020627525.1 Bacteroidota bacterium | reverse complement strand
AGCTTGAAAACAGGCTACAATACTACCTTTTCGATTGTTAAACTCCCAATTGTTATTTTCATCTAATGCGTTAAGGGCATTGCTTTTGAGTACTGAGAAAAACTTATCCAATCTATCTTGGTTATGTTTGAATAAAATTAGAAAAGTCAATTCCTTTTTAGGTGTAGGCTTATCATTTGTATTGTTTTTTGTTTTTGGAAAGTCTGATTCCATATCTTTGAAAAAATCAAACTCATTTTCAAGCCAAAACTGCATTAAATCAACATACTTACATTCACGATTAGAGTATTTTTTCAATAACCTTTTTTGCCTTAATTCGTGTTTGCTCATTTTCAATTCTTTTTCATAGACTTCTTTGTTAAGTTTTCCACTAGGAATTAACTTTGTTGTGTCAATCATTGATAGTAGATGTGTTGTTTGATCTACTAATAAACTTAGAAACTCTTTTTTTGACCTTGCTTTAGAGTAGGACATATCTAAATATGGGTTGTATTTTTGGTCAAATAAAATAAATGCCATTGGTATATTGTTAGACATTGATTTTTTGTACTCCATAAAATAACTTATTTTAGGAATGGCATTTACCCACTTTTGATGAAGTTTGCAAAGGTCATTAAAACTTGTGGAGGACTCATTTTTAATGTTTTTAGTACTAAAAAGTTCGTTTATTTTCTTAGTTTTAGTACGAGTATAGCCCTCAGTATTTGAGAAAGTACCATTTTTTAAATATTGTTCCATATAGTAAACATATTGACCAAAACCAATAGAAGGCGTACCAAAACTGTGCGTTATATACTGAATATAATTACTTATTTCTTCAAACCAATTGGGATCATTTAACTTATTCTCAATAAATTGATGTGTAAAACTCAATGCATACATAACCTTTTGCGGAACGTGGTCATAATTGGTTTTATCAAACCAATTAGCATTATTCAACTTTTTATGATTTTTGCAACAATTAGGAAATTTTGCATACCATTTCTTTATATAGATATGCGTTTTTTTATGATGTTCACAGCAATTAGGAAAGTAAGTTTTTTCATTAATGTCTTTACCTTTACTATGTGGAATCATATAACTTTCAATAGGCTTTGCAATGAATCCAAAATCTTGAAAATTATTGTCGAGGTTTGAAATTTCCATAAAACAACCGTTAGAAATGTTGTCGTTAGTAATGTTGTGAATTGTTAATCGTCTTTTAGGTCTATTGAAAATCTTCATTGGCTTAGACCTTTTTTTCTTTGCTTTTTTGTGTGTGTGTTTCTTGTTATTTTTTTTACTCATAAATCTAAATTATTTAGTTTGCCAATTGCATCAGTTTTAGTCTGATCTATTATTTTGGCGTAAATCTGTGTTGTTTTAAGTTGTTTATGTCCTAGTAGCTTTGAAACTGTGTAAATATCAGTTCCAAGTGTTAGCTGTAATGTGGCGAACGAATGGCGTGCAGAGTGAAATGTTATTTTTCTATCAATACCAGCTTTTGCAATCCAGTTTTTAAGCTTAGTATTATTGTATGCTGAATACTTCAAACCTTTAAAGACTGGATCACTAGTTTTACCTCGTTCACCAATTAAATTTATTGCTGGGTTTGATAATGGCAATGTTTCAGAATCTTTTGTCTTTTTTTGAGTAAATCGAATATAGTAACCATCATTATCATTGCCTTGTACGTCTTTCCATTTTAAGCCTTTAATATCTGAAAACCTCAAACCAGAAAAGGCACTAAACAGAAAAGCATTTTTATAGATTTGGCTTTCGCAGTCTGTTTTAATCAATTTCTTTATTTCTTCTAATGTTAAGAAGTTTCTGCTTGTATCTTCTGCTTTTGGACCTTTGACATACTTTGAAGGGTTTTCGTCTAAGTATCCATCTTTAACTGCTTGTTTTAATGCTGCAACAAGTTTTTTGTAATAACTGACTATGGTATTGGCTTTAAGGTCTTGATGATTTAGATATGCTTTGAAGTCCTCCACAAAGTATTGGTCAATATCCTTAAAAGTTATTCCCTTTGGTTCAAACTTTTGTAAATGCCTGTAGGTGCTTAACCAATTACCATAATTACCCAAACTGTTGTAACGGTCATTCGTTAATTGTCTAAAGTAAAGTAAAAAATCTTTATCATCAGTATTCGTTTTAAATCCGTGGTTTTTTGCCTGTAGCTCTAATTGTCTTTTAGCTCTTATTGTTTCTGCAAGTATCTTAGTTTCTTTATTATTTTGCTTATCTAGTTCGTGGCGTGCTTTTTCTAATATGTACATACCTAAAAACTCCCTTCTGGTTTTTTCGCCAGTTTTGGGGTTTACTATTGGTGGGTAAAAATCTAAATACAGACTTTTACGTCCGTTTTTAATTTTCTTTTCTCTAAGAAATACTTTGGTTGTATTCATAATTTATAGAACTAATTTTTCTAAATCACATTTGCGAATCAAAACACGCTTACCCAATTTGGCTGTTTTTAAAGTTCCATTATTAGTTAGTCGCCAAAGGCTTGTTCTGCTAATGCTTAATATTTTACAAGCTTCTGAAATGGTTAATATATCTTTTGCTTGTATGTCACTTATCGGCTGTTCAATTACTTTAATTGTCTGTTTATTGCTCGTTTCAATTTTGCCCTCTTTTACTCTAGCTTTATAATGCTTTTGGTTGCATTTATGACTACAATACTTTGTTACCGTAGTTCTGGCAATAAATTCTTTTTTGCAGAACAGGCAAACCCTCATAATTTTAATATTTGAACTCATAGTAATTTCGCCAATTGTTGTTTCAGTATGTTTCAGTATGTTTCAGCGTGTTTCAGTATGTTTCATAATTTCGCCAATTCGTTTATATCTTATATGTTATTTTGTTCGAGGTACAAATAAGGTACAAATATAGCACAAATATAAACTAACTATCGGAAAGTATTAGATAAACAAACATAAAAAAACCTCTCAAAGTCAATGCTTTAAGAGGTTTTTTGTAATTTTTAGTTTCTTGTATTTGTGCGTTTACTTGCCTATACAAAACTTAGAAAAAATATTCCCCAATAAGTCGTCAGTTGTAACGGCACCTGTGATTTCTCCCAGGTAGTGGAGGGCTTGGCGAATATCAATCGCTAGAAAATCACCAGAGAGGTTTGTCTCAATACCGTTTAGCACATTGCTCAATGCTTCGTCGGACTTTTTTAAAGCATCAAAATGTCGAACATTCGAAACCAAAACGCTTTCTTGAGCTACATCTTTTTTAATGAGAGATTCATACAATAAATCTTTTAGAAATTGCGCCTCACTTTGTTTAATAGCAGAAATACTTATGAAATTTTGATCGAAGTTTTGTTTGCCCCAATTTTTAATTTCATTTAATTCAACATCATTTAATAGATCAGTTTTGTTTGCTAGGATCAATAAAGGCACGTTGTTTTTTTCTGCGATTTGTTGAATATCGGTCTGTGCCTCCTCCAAGCTTATTTCTTTAGGATCGAAAACATAAACAATCATTGCAGACTGTTCTATTTTTTCAAAAGTTTTTTGAACACCTATCGCTTCAATGGCGTCTTTTGCTGCTCTTATACCTGCGGTGTCAATCATTCTGAAAGGAACCCCTTTTATATTTACAACTTCTTCAATAGTGTCTCTGGTGGTCCCTGCAATATCAGAAACGATGGCACGCTCCTCATTTAAGAGTGCATTTAACAATGTTGATTTTCCCGCGTTAGGACGTCCAGCAATAACTGTTGAGATTCCATTTTTAATAGCATTGCCCAATTGGAAAGAAATCATTAATTTCTCCAGTAAAGTCTTTATTTCAACAATTAAATTTATCAAAGCAGACCTGTCAGCAAATTCAACATCTTCTTCAGAAAAATCAAGCTCTAATTCAATCAAAGAGGCAAAATTGATAAGTTGCTGCCTCAATTCGCTAATTTCTTCCGAAATCCCTCCCCGCATCTGTTTCATTGCCAGTTTGTGTGCTGAAGCTGTCTCTGAAGCAATCAAGTCCGCAACGGCTTCGGCTTGGCTTAAATCCATTTGACCATTGAGAAAAGCACGCATAGTAAATTCACCAGCTTTTGCAAGTCTTGCACCTTTTTTCAAACAAAGTTGTAAGATTTTCTGTAAAATGTAGGGAGAGCCGTGACAACTTATTTCGATTAAATTTTCTTTGGTATAGGATTTGGGGGAGATAAATAAGCTGACTAAAACTTCATCAATAATTTCTTTTCCATCTCTGATGGTTCCAAAATGAATAGTATGCGATGATTGTTTTGTTAAATCACTGCCAAAAAAAAGTTCATTACAAATTGTAATTGATTCATTTCCAGACAGTCTAATAATTCCAATGGCTCCTATTCCAGGTGGAGTAGAAAGGGCTACGATTGTATCATTTATGTCTGAGGGTAGGTAAAGTGCCATTTTATTATTGGAATTAATGGCAAATGTATTTTAATTTTGCTTAAAAATGGGGGATTTAAGCTATTTAAATTGTAACTAAAAACTCAACTTTTGCCAAATTGGCATAGTCGAGATGAAAAATAGGCAAAAAATATGACAACTTTTAAAGAATTCGCATACGTGCGACCAGATTTAAAATCTTTCAAAATAAATTTTTCCGAGCTATTGGATCAATTTGAAAAAGCTGGAAGTTTAGAAATTCAATGTGAAATTATCAATGATATAAATTCATTAAGAAATGATTTTGATACAATGTGGAACCTAGCTCACATTAGACATACCATTGATACGAAAAATGAATATTACGAAAAAGAAAACAACTTCTTTGACGAAACTGTTCCAGAGTTTCAAGAGCTGGTTAATAAATTTTATGGCTTGATTGTAAACTCTAAATTCAAAACGGAATTACAAGCTAAATTTGGAAAGCAATTTTTTAACATTGCAGAGATGAATGTTAAAACTTTCGATCCAATTATTATGGATGATTTGAAAGAAGAAAATCGCTTGCGTAGTGAATACGTTAAGCTGAGTTCTTCTGCGATTATTGAGTTTGAAGGGAAAGAATACAATTTATCAGGACTAACTCCCTTTACGATGTCTGATGATAGAGATGTCCGTAAAAAAGCAACCAATGCTTTTTGGGGTTTCTTTGAAAAGAACTCAGAGAAGTTCGATGAGATTTATGATAAATTAGTGAAGGTTAGAACGACCATTGCTAAAAAATTGGGCTATAAAAGTTTTGTGGAACTGGGATACCTCAGAATGCAACGCTTCGATTACAATGCTGAAAGTGTTGCGCAGTTCAGAGATATGATTCACAAACACATTGTGCCAATTGCAAATAAATTAAGAGAAAGACAAGCTAGGAGATTGGGATTAGATGCACTGAAGTTTTATGATAACTCTTACCAGTTTAAAACAGGTAACGCAACTCCTAAAGGTAGTCCGGACTGGATCGTCGAAAACGGTAAGGCAATGTACGAACAATTGTCACCAGAAACTGGTGAGTTTTTCAATTTTATGTTGGACAAAAACTTGCTTGACCTTGTTAATAAAAAGGGAAAAGCTGGTGGTGGATATTGTACCTATATTGCAAACGAAAAAGCACCTTTTATCTTTTCTAACTTTAATGGTACTTCACACGATATAGATGTATTGACACACGAAGCGGGACACGCTTTTCAAGTGTTTGAAAGTAGAAACTTCGATATACCAGAATATCAATGGCCGACATATGAGGCTTGTGAAATTCATTCAATGAGTATGGAGTTTTTTACTTGGCCTTGGATGGAAACGTTTTTCAAAGAGGATGCTGAAAAATATAAATTTACACATTTAAGCAGTGCTTTGTCTTTTCTTCCTTATGGAGCTTCTGTAGATGAATTTCAACATTTGGTTTATGACAACCCTGAAATGACTCCGAAAGAAAGAAGAAGTGCTTGGAGAGAAATAGAAAAGAAATATTTACCACACATTGATTATGATGGAAATGAGTTTTTAGAAAGTGGTGGAATGTGGCAAAAACAAGCACACATTTTTGAAATGCCATTTTACTATATAGATTATACTTTGGCTCAAATCTGTGCATTCCAATTCTGGAAAAAATCACAAGACAAAGAAGCTACTGCATTTTCTGATTATTTGCGTTTATGCCGTGCTGGCGGAAGTCGTTCATTTTTGGAATTGGTGGATTACGCTAATTTGAAATCACCATTTAAAGAAGAATCATTACAAGCTGTTTTGTCAGATGTAGAAGGATATTTGGAAACAGTGGATGATATGGCATTATAAAAATTGATAAAAAACCACAATTGTAGAGACGCAATTTATTGCGTCTCTACAATTCCAATAACCCCATTGCGTCTCTCTACAATTTCCAATAACCTATTGCGTCTTTACATTTTAGGTTTTGCCAAATTAATAATTGTATTTTTGTTTTGGTATTTTAATGTATTTTTTCAATCGTTCAAAATCACTTTCCTCAAAATTGTATATCTTTTTAATATCTTCTTTTTTGTAAAATTTCCCTCCCTTACTCAAATACTTTTCAATATTGCTAGCAACACGACTAGATAAACCCAGATCCATTGCGGTTTCTTTTGTCAATTCATTTGGGTTGAAATTTTTGAGGACAATCTCTCTTTTTGGTTCTTCTTTTTTAGGTGAAAATGTAGCTTTAATTTTTTCAATTTGAATATAAGGTTCTAGGCTGGAATATAATTCATCCGTCATTCCATATACTTTTTTCAAGTCTTCTTTTTTGTAAAATTTCCCTCCTTTGCCAGTGTATTTAACAAGCGTTGCAGCAACCCTCTTGGACATTCCAAGCGATTGCGCTTTTTCCACAGTCAACTTATTGGGATCAAAATTTTGTAAAACAACTGGTGGTTGGGACTCCTCTCTCTTTTGCGAAGGTTTTTTATACTTGTTAGGTGAAGAATAATTGTTTTTCTGAATATGTTTAAAGTTTTGATTGTTTTCTTCTCCAGTTTCAATGTTTTCTTCTGATGCATTTGTATCAGAAAGATTTGAGCCAATTGAGTTGGTCGAAATTGAATCTGGTTTTTCTGTATGAGTAGTATAGTTTTCAGTATTGTTATTTTGAGGAGAAATATTAGAAGATTTTTTAAAATCTGTAAACTGTATTGGTTCTTGTTTGCTGAAGTACGCCTGTATTTTTGGGGCAGTTATAAATGCCGTCAATAGAATGATAAGAATAATCATTCCGTTCCTATCACTTTTGTTAAATGTGAAAAACTCTCTAATTACTTGAATCATAGTTTTGCATTTTGGTTTTGCTTATACAATGGAAATTGCTATAAAATGCAAGTGTTTTAATTTAAATTAAGCCCGATTTATTTGTGTTTTCAGGGTGAGTAAAATAAAATTTGGAAAAATAAAAATAAAATCGTACTAGGTGCCTTCTTCCTATAGAAAGGTTGCGAGTATATTTTGGAGATAAAAAAAACCACCAAAACCGAAGGTTTTGGTGGTTTGAAATATTTTTTTAACAAATATGGTCCTATCTATCCATTAAGGGAAAAGTCTTCCATAGTATCTTGGGAAAGGAATAGTCTCTCTAATATGTGAAACATTGGTTAGCCACATAATTAAACGTTCAAAACCTAAGCCAAAACCAGCATGAGGAACAGTTCCAAATTTTCTAAGGTCTAAATACCACTCGAAAGCCTCCATCGGTAAGTCGTGTGCTTTAATACGTTCGACCAATAGATCATGATCCGTCTCTCTTTCTGCGCCACCAACAATTTCTCCAAAACCTTCAGGTGCCAACATGTCAACTCCTTTTACATAATCAGGATTTTCCTCGTTACGCTTCATATAGAAAGCCTTGATGTCTTTAGGCCAGTTGTAAACCATTACAGGAGTTGAGAAAAGTCTGGTAATAACTGTTTCGTCCGACCCGCCAAGGTCCTCACCATGTTTAAAGTTTTTTGCAGACTCCAACCATTGCGGAATATTTCTCTCTTTCTCTTCTAGCTGTTTGATTTTATTCTTAAGAACATCAATTTTATTCTTGTTAAAATTGATAGCCCCTTTTTTCATTCCTCCAGCTGCAATTGCCGCTTCTCTTTCATCAATATCTTTATTGCATTCAATGATTTGTGCTTTGACCTCAACTAAGTCGTTTTCTAGTGTTTTGATTGCATTTTTGCCTTCAACATCTTTATCGCCTTTCAATATTTTAATAGCATCATCATAAGTTATTCTAGGAAACTCCTTACCTATATTTTCAAATAAGGTCAAATCTCTCTCAAGAATTTCCAATTCAAAACGATAATGTTCATAAATATCAGTAACAATGTATCTTACAAATTCCTCAATAAGATCCATATTCATATCTAAATCATAGAAAGCCATTTCCGGCTCAATCATCCAAAACTCAGATAAGTGACGACGTGTTTTAGATTTTTCAGCTCTAAATGTAGGTCCAAAGGTGTATATTTTGCCTAGAGCCATTGCGGTTGCTTCACCATATAATTGCCCCGATTGCGACAAGTAGGCTGGCTCACCATAATAATCTGTTTCAAACAAGGTGGTAGTGCCTTCACAGGCACTACCCGTAAAAATAGGCGTGTCTGTCTGAACAAAACCTTTCTCTTGAAAGAAAGTATGAATAGCATATTTTACACGACTTCTAATTCGCATAATCGCCCATTGACGTTTAGACCTTAGCCAAAGGTGCCTTTTTTCCATTAAAAACTCAATACCATGTTCTTTATTGGAAATAGGGTAGTTATCTACTATTTGAATAATATCAATATTGTCTATTTGAACTTCGTATCCACCAATCTGTCTGTCATCTTTCACAACTTTACCAAAAACTCTTAAAGAACTTGATAAGGTAAGTTGCTTGCAATTTTCAAAAATTTCTTCACCCACATTATTAAGATCCATTACACTTTGGCAAAAGCCAGTGCCGTCTCTTAGTTCAAGAAAAAACAAACCTTTACCAGATCTTTTATTAGATATCCAGGCTTGTACACAAACTGATTCATTCTCGTGTTTTGATAAATCAGCGATCCATACTGCATTTTTAGCAGTTTTAGAAATTTCTGTAGTCTTTACATCTTCCATATCAACAATTTATAAAAATGAAATACAAAGTTAATTACTTAAAACCTTATAAGTATCAATTCAGAATAATATATGACTAAAATTTTAAAATGATTTTTATCTTTTATAAGGCAAAAAAATACATGCATAGCAGCGCTAAAGCAAGGCTTTTTAACAAAATAAAAGAGAAAAAGCAATTCAAATTTGTTATAGACTATGTTGATTTGATACTTAAGTAAATTTAATAACTTTTAATTGAACGAAGGTTTTTTAGTATTCGTTCCAAATTTATTGAGTCATATTTTTAAGGAATGATAAATTAATAACCAGACACTATTAAATAGAAAGACCACATATTCATTCCACTTTAATAAGTTAGAAAAATGCTGTCCTATAAATGGTACTATTTTATAATTTATTAAACCATGTGCTATCATAAACACGTATACTCAAATATTGTTATTTATCCAATATCCATTAAAGGATATTAAGTAAAATAAATAAAGGAAATAAGGGGTTTTAGAAGAAAAGGAAAAAAATATCAACAAAAATCGTTCCAAAAATTGCATTTGTTGGATTGAATACTTACTTTTGGATAAAGAACAATTATACTACTAATATGAACAATCGGCTGGCAAATTAGCAATAATTTGGAACAATTACTTGATTAAGTTATACTTATGTCATGCACTAACAATTTGCTAGTTTGAATTAATTGGAAAAGACTACAACTCGCAACTATACTATGTTAAAACAAAAACTTACACAGAAACTTCAACAGCGCCTGTCTCCTCAGCAAATTCAATTGATGAAATTGTTGCAAGTTCCGACTTCTTCGCTTGAGCAAAGGGTTAAGGAAGAGTTAGAGGTAAATCCTGCATTGGATGAAGGTAAAAATGAAAAAGATTCTAAAGATTCTGAGTTTGACAATACTGAAAAGCCCAAAGAGGAAACAGCAAATGATGACAGTTTTGATGTTTCTGATTATATTTCAGATGATGATGGTATTGCCGATTACAGATTGAAATCCGATAATTATCGAGACGTAGATGAAAATAAATCAATCCCTATTCCTGTAGTGGAGACTTTCCATGATTTCTTGCATTCACAGCTTGGTTTGATTGATTTGGATGAGCGAGAAGTAAAAATAGCAAAGCAAATTATTGGCAGTATTGATGACGATGGATATTTGAGAAGAGACTTAGAGGCTATTGTTGATGACCTTGCATTTACTCAAAATGTTTTTACTGAAATGGATGAGTTGACTTCTATTTTAAAGGAAGTGCAAACTTTTGAACCTGCTGGGGTGGGAGCGAGATCACCCAAAGAGTGTTTGTTGATCCAATTGATTAGAAAACAAAAAGATTCTAAAAATTCTGATAATGTTTCCTTAAAATTAGCCGAGAAGCTGATAGATAAGTACTTTGAAACATTTGCTAAAAAACATTATACTAAATTAATAAGGCAACTTTCTATTACAGAAGAAGAGCTTAAGTTAGCCATCGACGAAGTTTTAAAACTGAATCCAAAGCCTGGTAGTGGACATGCGACGGAGGACCGTAGCAATGGTTATGTTATTCCTGATTTTATTTTGAATAATGATAATGGCGATCTGAAGCTAACACTAAATTCAAGAAATGCACCAGATCTGAAAATCAGTAATGATTATGTAGATATGATGCGTGATTATAATAAAAGTAAGAAAAAAGACAGAAAAGAAAAAGAAGCGATATTATTTATAAAGCAAAAAATTGATTCAGCTAAATGGTTTATTGATGCGATAAAGCAAAGGCAGCAAACGATGATGAATTCGATGCAGGCGATATTAGAATATCAATATGCTTTTTTCCTTACGGGTGATGAAACGAGGCTGAAACCAATGATTTTGAAAGATATTGCCGAAATCACTGGATTGGATATATCAACGATTTCGAGAGTAGCTCATAGCAAATTTATTCAAACAGAGTTTGGTACTTTTCAGTTGAAATATTTTTTCTCTGAATCTATCAAAACAGAGGCAGGAGAAGAAGTTTCGACTAGAGAGGTAAAGAAAATTTTGAATGATTTGATTGTTGATGAAGATAAACGCAAACCACTTTCTGATCAGAAATTGACTGATACTTTGGTTCAAAAGGGGTACAACATTGCCAGAAGAACTGTTGCAAAATATCGTGAGCAGTTAAATATTCCAGTTGCTAGGTTGCGTAAGGAGCTTTAATTACTATAGGTTTTCCGTTAACGGGTGTTGCTGGAATGTTATTCTTTTTTGTTGATTTTACTAAATTGTTCTGTCAGATTCTTTTTGGCTGTAGCAGGTCTTTTTTCTATAAAATACCTTAGCGATGTCAAATATTTCTGCCATCCTTCATAAGTCATTCCCCAACGTTCGTATTCATCAGTATTCCATTTCTCGAAATGATCATGCATTTCTGGTTCTAATTTTTGAACCATAGGATCAAGTTTGTCAAAAATAGATTGTGGGGTAAAAATAGTGTTCATTAATTCTAGGTACCTATTGATGAAACGATTTCTGAAATTTTCATTTTCATTTACCAATTTTCTGAAGACTTTGAAATGTCTAAATCCATTTGTCCAAACAAAATCAATATGATTTTCTGAAGAGTTGGACCGTTTGCCTAGCGTCTGGTCGCCATCAACTAAAAAGAATTGCCACTTTCCGTCATTGTGTTTTTCGTGTCTCCAAAACTTAACATTGTTTATTCTTCGCCAATCTTTGTTAATGGTGTAAATGTAGGTTGCAAAGTAATCAATAAGATTGTCAAGATTGACCATATTTTCAAACTTTTCAAAATTGCTTTTAACACTCATATCATTAGCTAAAACAAACTTTGTTAAATCATAAAAACCGTTATCGCTGCCTTCTAAAACAAATTTTCCAGATCCTCCCAGGATATTAAATTCATCAGCAGGAAAACCGTAATGTTCTGATAGATAATGCTTTCCGATTTTCTCCCTGATATTATGAATACCCCAATAATTTCCATTTATATAAACGACACAAGGTTCATAATTCTGCACATCCACATTGCCTGTTGATTCTACGATTTGGTGTAGCAGGGCATCTGTTAAATGTGTTTCATTAAAATTTTGTCCTGCATTTTTTAATAAAATAATTTTTCTTTCATGGACACTAGTATCACCAAAAAAAGGATAGGTGATTTTAGATTTTCCATAAATATTTCTCGCTGTCAAACGCAAGCTTTTCATCGGTCTCGTTCTCGAACCACCACCATGTATTTTCAATCCAATATTTTGGTGGATTTGTTTTTTCTGAAATTTATCAAAAAATGTAAAATTGCAAAGAACTTCATTTTTTTTGTAAAAGTTTGCACCTTCAAATGGATGACTCTTATTGGCGAATTTTCCTTTTACATAAATGCCTGTTTCGTCACCCCATAAGTCTGAAGGCTCAGCAATAATCGAGGCAACAGGAATGGAATGTTTCACATTTATAAAAAAGCTATAGTTTTTTGTTTTGGATGAATGACAATTATTGCCGAAAGTTTTCAGCCTTATGGCACAAGTAGAGTCAATCAGTAAAGAGTCTAAAAGTTGATTGCTTTGCTCGTTTGGGTTTGTGCCATCTAATGAATAATAAACTTTTTCCGAAGGGGAAACCTCCTTGCATTTAAGCCATATTGGTTTGTCGTAAAAACCAGATTCATAATTGAGTTCTGGTTTTTTATTATAGCAAGATGTTTTTGTTTCTTCTGTGTTTTTCTTCGAATTTTTTGAAATATAAATCATTGAATCCACTTTTGCAATCGAGTGGTTGTAGTCGCATTTTAAGAGCCTTAAAGAGTCAACTATTTGACCATTACTTTTTGATAATACAATTTTTTCTTTTTTGGATAATTTAAAATTCGTGTGAATAGAAGCATTTTCCAAATCCCACCAATCTGGTAAGTTTTTAGAATCAGCATTGTTAGATGCAATGGATAAATATGGGATAGCACTAAGGTCAGAGGACTTAAGTTTAATATTGACTACAAGAATTGCTAGTGTGTTTATACCTTTTTTTAGATGTTTTTTCCATAGTTTGGAATCGAGTAAAAAAAGTTCAGGTTTGCCACCTTGATAAACTCTTGCCTCTCTATTGAATGCAGGTGAAGTTAGGTCAGAAAAGTTATCTCCAATATCTCCCAAGTTTTCGCTTCTTGCTACTTCCTTGCCATTAATAAAAGCAATAAAAGCATCATCAAAATCAATATGTAAAGCCGCTTTTTTAATAATGCTTGGATCTTCTATTTCAAAGTTTTTTCGCAAGCAAAACCCATACTTTTCAGTAGTGATCGTAGCATCGTCATTATCTCCAAACCCAAATCCTCCAACTCCGTTTTTCCAATGATTGTCTTTGAAATCTGTTCTTGTCCAGTCGAAATTTTCAAAATCTTCAATACTGTTATACTTCCATTGGTCTGATGCATTTATAATTAATTCCCACTGGTAGTTTTCAAACTTATCTTTTCCTGAAGCAAATATTAAACAATCTTTATTAGGTGCCAATTCTATATTTGGTAATTGGTGTTTTTTAAGATGGTCGTTATCAGAAATATAATATTCATTTAAATTAATACTCTGACTAGAGGTGTTTTTCAATTTAATCCAATCTTCATAATCACCATCTTCATCGGCGAAAAGAGACAAGTTTTTGTAGCAGGCTTCGCTTATAACGATTGCCTTACCATTATCCTTTGAACAAGATATAAGGGCAAGGCATGATACAATTAAAAATAGGAGTATATTTTTCAATGTAATATTAAACACATCGGTTAATATAAATAAAAAAGTAGATACGCAATGTGTATCTACTTTTTTATTTTTTCAATTTGTTAAATCTGACTTTTATCCTTCACTGTCTTCAGAATCACCTTCGTCAATAGAATCATCCGAATCACCATCATCAACAGAATCTAGTGAGTCACCATCATCAACAGAATCTAGTGAGT
>JAHDGP010000004.1:19769-23205 GCA_020627525.1 Bacteroidota bacterium | reverse complement strand
CTAGTGAGTCACCATCATCAACAGAATCTAGTGAGTCACCATCATCAACAGAATCTAGTGAGTCACCATCATCAATAGAATCTACTGAATCACCATCATCAACAGAATCTACTGAATCACCATCATCAACAGAATCTAGTGAGTCACCATCATCAACAGAATCTAGTGAGTCACCATCATCAACAGAATCACCATCATCAATAGAGTCTTCCGAGTCTCCATCATCATATCCGTCAGCTATAGTACCTTCGCTATCAAACATTAGCCTCATACCATTATCTAACAAGACAATATAATCACCACTTGATAATAATTCAACGGTGCTAATAGTTAAATCTGGGTAGGTTGAAGAGACATAATCATCTATCTCAACAGGATAGTCATCACCACCTATAGTAATTGTTTTTTCGTTTCCAGTATTCAAACTGTCATCTTGTTTAGTACAAGAATTCAAGAAAAGAAACATACCTGTTAGAATAATAAG
This sequence comes from Bacteroidota bacterium, assembly GCA_020627525.1. GTDB lineage: Bacteria > Bacteroidota > Bacteroidia > Chitinophagales > UBA2359 > JAHDGP01. The sequence goes on along the minus strand of JAHDGP010000004.1, from coordinate 22,721 downwards.
GTAGAATATTTTTTTCATTATAAGTATTTTATGAACATTTTATAATTCCACTAAAAGAATTAAAATTTGGTTGATTTCGTTTGAGTTGTTCTACTTAATATAGTGGTAATAGTTACCAGAAAGTTACAAGTATTTAAAAGAAAAAAGGCTTGGTGCAAAGCACCAAGCCTTCAAGTATATTTATTTCAAAAAGAGATTATTTCCCTTTTCTAGTTTCAAGAATGTATAGTAAGTGTATCAAGTAAGCAAATACAGGACCTGCAACTAAAACACCTATAACATCTGGTAAGAAAATTGCTCCAAAGATTGCAAAGCAAATAGCAAATCCAATCATTGCTAAGACAGCAGTCAATGTTGTAGATTTTCTAAAGATAGTAGCATCAAATGGCAATTGGAAGTTACTCATTCCTGGAACAGGAATATTACGGCTTCCAGTTGTAGCCAATGCTACATTTCCAACAGCCATTTTCACAGAACCAAATGTCATTAACAACAATGCTAAAGTAATTAATCCCCACTCCGAAAGCGTTGGAATATCAGCTGGTGTTGTACCACAGTCTGTCAATGTTTGAGTTGCTGTAATTGTACAAGCAGGATCAGCATCATCCGTTACAGTTATTGAAAAAGTAGAACCATCTGCAGGTATTGGACCTATAGTAAAGGTTGTACCATAAGCTTGACCAGCTTGACCTTGATCGTCTGACCAAGTTGTACCTGTTCCACCAAGATCATTCACTGTATAATCAAATGAAACCATATCATCAGCTGGATCATTTGGATCTGCTCCAGGATCACAAGAGAAACCTGTAATAACGATTTCTAATTGACACATGCCAGTACAAGTATTAGCTGTAACACAAACAGGAGGGTCAACATTGTAACAGAAAGTAGGAATATCTACAGTTAATAAGTCAGGTGGTAAACCAAGTACAGCACCCAAATCTACTGTGCCACCAGCACCATTTCCAATCAAGCCTTCAATTGTAGCCAAATCTACCGTTGCGCCACCAGCCAAAACTTGAATTGCACCAAATACATCAGCTAAAGTATTACCAGTTGGTGGCAATCCAAGACTAACACCTAAAGGAGCAATAGCACCTTCAATAGCTGCAATAACAGCATCTAATTCTGTTTGGATATGAGTAATTGCTGTAACACAAACTTCTTCACCATCTGCTAAAGCATCAACAGCAGCTTGAGCATCTGCTAAAGCACCAACAGAAATAACACCATCTGGTGTAGTAGTTGCTGTACCAGCTGCATCATCAATTACTAAATATTCTGTTATTTCACCAGCATTGGCACTTCCATCACCAGCGTCTGTAACAGTACAAGGACCGCCAGTTGTTCCATCACCACAATCTGTACAGTCAATGCTCATTGTTGGGGCATCGGCTGCACAAACCGCTGTAGCACATGTACTAGCTGTAACACAAACAGGAGGATCAACATTGTAACAGAAAGGAGGTAGATCAACTACCACTATATCAGCAGGTAATCCAAGTACAACTCCTAAATCTACCTGACCACCATTTCCATTTGCAAGAATAGCTTCAATAGTAGCTAAATCAATAGTAGCACCACCAGCTAATGCTTGAATGACACCAAAAACATCAGCCAAAGTATTACCAGTTGCAGGTAACCCAAGATCGACACCCAATGGAGCAAGTGCAGCATTGATTGCAATAATTACAGCATCCAATTCAGCTTGAACATGCGTAATAGCTGTAACACAAACTTCTTCACCATCAGCCAAACCATCAACAGCAGCTTGCGCATCTGTTAATGCACCTACAGAAATAATACCATCAGGTGTAGTAGTTGCCGTTCCAGCAGCATCGTCAATAACTATATATTCTGTTATTTCACCAGCATTGGCACTTCCATCACCAGCGTCTGTAACAGTACAAGGACCGCCAGTTGTTCCATCACCACAATCTGTACAATCAATGCTCATTGTTGGAGCATCAGCTTCACAAACAGTATTACAAGAAATAACAGTCAAACAATATGGATCTGTAGCAAAATCACAACAGAAACCATCAGGCTCTAAACCAGGAATCGTCGTTAAATCAATTACAAGATCAGGGAATAGACCACCAGGAATAGCAGACAATGGTAAAGTGATTTCTTGGTTAATACACCAAAGCGCAATATCATCAGAAGTGAAGTTGAAACCGAAAGTTTCAAAAGCACCATTTAATCCATTTAAGAAACCAGATAAATCAAGTGTACCAAAAGGACCAATGAAATCAGAAGCACAAGGACCCACAACAGGAACACAAATAGAACCTAACTGTGCATCGACAAATGCCGTAACAATATCTAAAGTTTCTTGAGTATAAGCCACTGAAATAACACAAGCCTCATCACCAACTGCCAATCCAGTTAAGTCTAAAACCGCTGTATTGGAAACAGAAATAATATCGTTGTTATTTGTTGGATCAACTATAATGTAATTTTGATTTAATGAAGGAGTTCCAGCAGGACCTGCATCAGCAAAAACAGCCGTAACATCAACAGCAGCTAAATCAGTATCGCAAACATCCGCAGTAGTTGGGGTTGGTTCACCAGCATCAATACCACAACCCGACGGAGGCGTACAAACACCAGGAACGGTAGTCGCTTCAGCAGTCGGAGTAGCTGTTACGCCATCTTCATTACACAAACATCTTACTGTAACCGTAACCGTTGTAGTTTGATCATACATTACAACTGTAGTTAACCAATTTGTACCACCATCTATAGAATATTCTAAGGTAGTTCCAGCAGGACAAGTTGTGCCACTGTAATCAATAACACCACCACTTAAAGTAACACCATCTGCCTCACAAACACTTTCAGAAGCCACAACAGGAGCAGCAGGTGCTACGCTAAAATCAATACCTGAACAAGCGGCACAAACAACCGCACAATCAACTGGAGCGATTCCAGAAGTTCCTGTAAAGCAAG
>JAHDGP010000004.1:0-19669 GCA_020627525.1 Bacteroidota bacterium | reverse complement strand
AGCACAATCAGGTGCAATAATAGTTTCTTCTAATAAAGGATAAACTTGCGCATCTGCAACCACAATCGCACTAACATCAATAGCAACACCAGCACAATCCGCTGTAACCGTATAAGGCATTGGAGTAGGATCGCAAGTTTGGTTGTCAGTTGGAACATCTACACAAATTTGCGTACCACCAGCCGTACCATCGCCAGCCACACCATTAACATCAACAGTAATCGAAGCATCTACGTCAGCATCAAAATCAATACAAACATTGATAGCATCACCACTACAAGCTTCAGTTGCACCAGGTGTAATAGCGGTAACAGCAGGACATGCACAAACAACCGCACAATCAACTGGAGCGATTCCAGAAGTTCCTGTAAAGCAAGCTGATGTATAAGCTGTAAAGTCATAAGTTAGAGTAGCATCCGTATCGTTTGTATCTGGACAAACATTAGGAGTACCAGCCGTACCCGCAATATTTTCACATTCAACACCGCCACCAGCAACAGCTAAAACAGCCGAACCAGCCGTGCCAGCACAATCAGGTGCAATAATAGTTTCTTCTAATAAAGGATAAACTTGCGCATCTAATAAAACAATAGCACTAGCATCAATGGCAACACCCGCACAATCAGCAGTTACAACGAATGGCATTGGAAGTGGATCACAAGTTTGGTTGTCAGTTGGAACATCTACGCAAATTTGCGTACCACCAGCTGTACCATCACCAGCAACACCATTAACATCAACAGTAATTGAAGCATCAACAGCCGCATCGAAATCAATACAAACATTGATCGCATCACCACTGCAAGCTTCTCCTACACTTGGTGTAATAGCTGTAATTTCAGGACAAAGACATTCTACCGCACAATCAGAAGATAAAGTGTTAGTTAATGTACCAATACAAGGCAAGGCATCTGCCAATGATTGAGAAATGCCTAAAATCGCTCCAAAATCATAATCCAATACAGCGTCTGTATCAGCTGTTTCAGGGCAAACATTAGAAACTCCGGCTGTACCCATGACAACATCACAATCTGCACCGCCTGCTTGAATGGTTGCTGAACCAGCAGCTCCATCACAAACTGGAGGATCTTCGACAATCGTATAAGTTGGATAAGTAAACCAAGTAGCATCATTTGGGGTAGCCAAAGCACCACCTTCGCACTGAACGTCTGGGGTGCTTGTCTCATTTATCCAAGAACAAGTTGTATTAGCTGCATTAACATCATAACAAATTTGAGTATCACAAGGGTTGACAACACCAACACCATTGACAGTAACTGCGTCAGCCGAAAGATCAAAATCAACACACACAGTTACAACATCTCCATCACAAACATTGCCAGCAGTAGTCGATACCGCAGTAACTGTAGGACAAACTGGCGGAGTAGCTTCACAAGGTGAACGATCTGGACAGCAATCCACAACTTCCATACAATAATCAGGTACATTGGCATCAGTGCCAGATAACAATCCACAAAGTGGTACATCAAATGTTTCATTTGGAATTTGATTCAAATCAACCAACTGAGGCAATATTCCAGCAACATCACCAACTGAAATGTCACCGCCACCACCAATGGTACTGGCAATAGCAAATAGATCATTTAGGTCTGTTGGAACAGGAATTGGACAAACTGGCTGACCAGCAATATCCTCAACGGCACTACATGCAGAGGAACTAGCATTTATTTGATTGATTAAGTTGACAACTTGAGCAAAATCATAACAGAAACCCGTTGCACAAACTTGGTCACCAGCTACTAAACCAGCTGAAGAAGGATCAAAACTTCCATCAGGTGAAACATCAATAATTGCAGGACCAGCATCTCCTGTAGCAGTATTGGAAGGATCTGTCAAAATTAAATCATAGTCTGGTGAGCCACAATCTCCTGCAAAATCGGTTCCTCCATTGCTGTCAGAAGCTGTAGTACATTCAGAAAAAGTACCATCTGCACAAACAACAGCAGTTGTTTGAGTAAAAGCTGGGTTTATTGGAGGTGCTGGATTGGTGGCTGGAGAACTGGGACCTCCATAACCACATTCATCATAAGCAGCCGGATCTTGAGCGTGCGTATCCAAAGTGGCACTAAACAGTACCAAGAGGGATAATAGTAAAATTGTAAAATAACGATTCATAATAGTATTTGATAGTTTTTAATCTTAAAATAATTTCTTGGAAACTCTGAGAACATTTAATGAAATTTACCAATTCTATCTCAAGAAAAAATGAATATAATATAAGTTTCTTCTACATTCAGCGATTAAACCAAATGCAGGTTGTTTCGATTTGTAAGAATTATTTGAAGTTTAGGAATGGTTTGAAAATGAACATTTATTTTTACATCATTCCCCAACAATTTCTTTAAAAAAAATTGCTTTTTCACATGTTTGTAGGTAAAATTACAAAGAAAATACGTCCATGCACTCATATATACACTAAATAATTTAGAAATCCATTAAACATACAATATTTATTAATGTGTTCTGAGCTTTTTACTTCAAAAATGTTTAATCGTTTTGTTAAATTGTTAATATTTTCATAAAATTTAGTGCTAAATATTGATGATTTATTATTTTTTCTTGGACAAAATAAGAATGAATTTTACAAAAGAAGATACTAGTTTTTTTACTTTACAAATATGATAACTCCTTAAAAAGTACTAACCAAAACAACTATTTCCAATCGAAACAACTAACACAAAGCCTGCATTTAAGCTATCAAATAAATATGCTATTATTTCGATGATAGCAATTTTAATAGCTGTTGTTTTTGTTTATTACCCATCATTTAGCTTTAACTTCAACCTTGATGATCGTTTAAGTTCTGCCCAAAACAAATGGGTGCAGGAGGGTTTTTCTGGAGTAGATGAGATTTTTACTCAACCATATTTGGACGTGGAGGATGCCAGATATGGCGGCTTTAGACCCATTCCCAGGCTCAGTCATGCCATTGAATATGGATTGTGGGGAAATATACCTGCTAGAGCACACATTATCAATACATTGCTTTATTTGCTTTGCTGTATTTTAGTCTGTCTTTTTTTTCGACAATCATTATTTGAAAATGTCTTAAAGGGCATTCCTTTAATCATAGCTGTGGCAATTTTTGCCTTTCATCCATTGCATGTTGAAGCAGTTGCCAGTTTAAAAAACAGAGAGGTAATATTGGCTTTCATTTTTGGAATATTATTGATAGTCAACATTCTAAAAGAAAACAAGCAGTGGTACAATTATCTGATTGTGTTTGTATTGTTGTTTTGCTGCCTGTTTTGTAAAGAAGACAGCATCATATATCTCGTATTTGTATTTTTAATTTTCCTGTTCAAAAGACCCACTTTTTGGAAACGGGACATGTTGATTTTGGTAGTGATGGTGGGCATTATTTCTTTGTTTAATTATGGAATTCATCAATCCTTTCCTGAAGACATTGACCTGAAATTTTCAGCTGATGAAAATCCAATTGTAGATGTAAAAGGGAGCAGCCAGCATTTATCAACAGTTGCCTATATAAGCCTTTATTTATCTCGCTTAGTGGTCATTCCCAATCAACAATTATTCTTTTATGGTGCGGGCAAGATTGACTTAGTAGGGTGGAGCAATATTTGGGTGATAACCTCATTATTCATACATATATTTTTCTTTATTTTTTCGGTAAAATTATTTTACAAAAAAAATATTTTTGGATTATTATTGATGATGTATTTCGCCTGTATTGGTATTAATTCCAATCTTTTTGTTCCCATTCCTGGTGTTATCGCAGACAGGTTATTGTTTTTATGCATAATGCCTTTTGCTGGCATTGTGGCTTATATTTTTGTGTTTATCAGTAAAAAATGGCAAAGCAAAATCCTGCAATATGCCTATTTGTTTTTGGTGGGATTTTTTATAATATTTTCATTCATCCAAACAAAAAACAGAGTGCCTTGTTGGGAAACTCCTTTCTCTTTAGGACAATGTGATATGCCTCAACTAAACAACTCTATTTCTGCGCATACAATTTACATCAAACTATTAACGGAGGAGGTTAATCTTACCAAAAACAATCAGCAAAAAGACGTTTTTCTTCAGTATTCTTTGGCACATTCTCGTCGAATGTTAGAACTGAATCCAAAATCTATTTTTGCTTTGAATAATATTGGAAGTATTTATTGTGAGTACAAAGATTCTACCTCATTTGGCTCAAAAGTACTATTGGAAGGCTTAAAATTAGACCGAGAAAATCCACAAATACTGGCAAGTTTGGGCAATTGCTTCAAAAAAGAAGGAGATAATGAAAATGCTTTAAAATTTTACAATGCATCTTTAAAAAATGCCAAATCTAACTTAAATCTTAGATTGGAAATATTGGTTATTCATCTGCAAAAAAATGAATTGGCAAAAGCTAAAATAATATTGGATGAAATGTTGGAAAAAGCCCCAACTGATAAATCAACAATGGTTGCTCATGGAATGTGGGACATAGCCAATGGAAATGCAATTGAAGGCACCAAGAAGTTTGAAGCTGTCGTCGCCAAACATCCCGAAATGACAGAACTCAAGGCAATGATTGACGCATTTTACCAAAGTCAAAAATAACAACAGGCGAGTAAATTAATTTAAAAGCCCTTTCTGGTAACATAATAAATGAGGTCGATGTTAACAGGTTTTACCCCTTCGTCGATAAATACTTTCTGACTGTAAAAGTTAGCCATTCTCGCACCTTGCAAACCAAAAGCTAACTTGTTTTTCTGACAGTAGCGTTGTCTGTAAACGACCAAATCATGAAAAATATCTTTTCGTCTGTAACTAGGCAAAACACCTGCAATTGGCGTTATAACAGATCTGTCAGTGTCTTTGTATATAGAAATAAATCCATTGTATTCATTCTCTGTATTTGACAAATACATTAAATGATCTGGTGAGCCTAATAGTTTGAGATGCCAAGCCGCCATACAAGCTGCTTCATCTTGCTTGCTAAAGTATTTCGATGCACCAGGAATTTTATAATATCCCATCGGGTCATCAAAAAATGCTTGCTTTATTAAATTTTCCAAAACGTCAGCGTCTTCAGGCAAAGCCACCTTGAATTTAATGCCTTCATTGATATAAGGTCCCGAATGAATATCAGCAGTATGCATTATATAATTGATGATCCCGCCACCAAAATAAAAGGGGAGGTTTAGTTCATTCAGTTTGTGATTAACCGTTAAATTATATGCGGGAATTTTTATGCGACACACATCCAAACCTTCTTCCTCCATCGCTTTTTTGATTATCGAAATATCCAAATCAGCACCGCTGAATCTGCCAATTTTGACACCCAAAAACTCACTCTCAAAGCGTGAAAAAAGCATATTTGTAATTATTTGTCGGTTGAATTATGGAGTATTGAAATGCAAAATGTTCTTACAAAGATAAAATTTGCATACCTTTATATCAAAATTCACACCTTATTATGAGATTTATTTTTTGTTTGATGCTATTATTCGTCGCATGCAAAGACACCAGCACTTCAACCTCAAATCAGCAAAAGAAAGTTGACTCAGTTAGTCAAAATGAACAATCTTCAAAACTTGTTATTGAAAGGCAAGGAAGCATTACGGATAAAAACTCGCTCATAATTCAAGTGCTTTATTGTATTAAAGAAAGCAATATAAAAGAGTTTGAGCGTTTATTGCCTCCCAAAGATATAGCAGTAGAATTTTTGAGAAAAACTAAAGAAACATTCGATGAAGAACAAGCCAAAGATAGCGCACTAGTAGATCAATATTATCTCGTTTATAAGAGTATGGCTAAAACAGGCTTTGATAGAATTTGTAGCAGAGTGCACGGACACAAATTTAAATGGGAAAACGCTCAAATCGTTTCTTCCAATTTGAATGAAGCTGCAAATAAATTTGAATTTGTTTTTACAGATGGACTGAAAAAGTATTTATTTAAAACAAAAGCTACAGCAAATTTTAATGGTTCTTACTATATTAGTAATGTTAATCATGTTGAAAATAAATAGGTTTGTTTTTTGAGCATAAAGCCGAAAAAAATAGAACTTTCTGTTATAGTTCCTGTCTTTAACAGCTATGACAGCATTAAGGAATTGCATAAAGAATTATTTGCCATTCTTCATAAGTCTGTTGATAATTTTGAAATTATATATATTCTTGATGGTGGAACGGTTAAGGAATGGCAGCAATTGGTTGATATTCAAAAGAATCATTTACAACATGTAAATATAATTCGCCTGAACAAAAATTTTGGACAGCATCCTGCAACCTACTGTGGTCTGATTCACTCATCTGGAGAATATTGCGTGACAATCGACGACGATCTCCAATTTCCTCCAAATGAAATACCAAGAATGTACGAGGCTATAAAAGCTGATAAGCAAGATTTGCTCTATGGTCATTATGGACAAAACAATCAGGAATGGTGGCGACGTTTTTTTGGAAAAATAATGCGTCAAATTGCGAAAGTTGTTGGGGAAGGTTTTGGAAAGGCAACATCATTTCGAATCATAAGATACAATCTTGTAGATCAATTAAAAAGTCAATTCTATTCTTATTTATTTCTGGATGAAGTATTTCTACAATTTACAGATAAAATTGGGTACATAGAAGTGCAACACAGTTCGAGAGAGAAAGGAAAGTCCAATTACTCCTTTTGGTCTTTGACAAAATTGGCATTGTCGATTCTTGTCTTTCATTCTTCTTTGGCTATAAAGCTGGTTACTTATTTAGGTTTGGCAATATCCATTTTCGTTTTCATTGGAATTCTGTTCATAGTACTTTTTTCTTTGGTTGGATGGATACCGTTCAATAGCACATTGATGTTCAATTGTGTAATCATTTTACTACTAGCACTCATTTTATTATCACTAGGGATTATAAGTGAATATGTTAAAAAAATATATTCCTTTTCCAGCTTTCAACCTTCCTTCGTCATTAAAGAGAAAATTTGGACAACAAATGACCAAAATGACTAATCAATCAATTAACTTTGATCAATTATGCTTCAAACCCGATTGGCACATATTGTTTCTTATATATTTCACCCTATATTTTTACCAACATATGCGGTGTTGTTTTTGATGTGGTGCAATCCGTATTATTTTATGTCGATAAATTCTAAACAAGGCATTGCATTGTTGAGCGTTATCTTGGTAAATTCAGTTTTGTTACCAATCATCGCATTAATAATACTACGACGTTCTGGTTTGATAAAAGATTTGGAAATATCTGACCGAAAGGAGCGAGCGATACCATTCTTAATAATGATTTTCTTTATTTTTTGGACCTATTTTGTAATGAAATTTCGCTTGCAACTGCCTGAAGTTCTAACCGATGTAATGTGGGGAGCTTTTCTATCTATTATGGCGGCTTATTTTGTAAATGTTCTGTACATGAAAGTGAGTTTGCACACAATGGGAATGGGAAATTTATTAGCGATCATTATAGCGGGGAGTTTTGTTTCCCTTTACGGATTGGGAGGAGTTTTAGCTGTTGGAATACTGACCGCAGGTTTGGTCGGTAGCGCAAGGTTGGCACTGAATGCCCACAAACCAAGAGAAGTTTATTATGGCTATCTTTTGGGTTTTGCGGCGCAAATGGCAGCATTTATAGTTTAAATTTAAAAAAGAGAAAAATATGCAAAGCGATACAATTAAATACACCGTTTCAGAAGGTGTTGCTACTATTGTAATGAATCGTCCAGATAGATACAATGCTTTTGTTGATGAAATGAATTTTGCCCTTGCAGATGCTTTTAAAGCGGCAAAAAAAGACCCAGAAGTGCGGGTAATCGTGTTTACTGGTGAAGGTGAAAAAGCATTTTGTTCAGGGCAGGATGTAAAAGCGGTTAAAGACGAAGTAGGGCAGCGTAATTTAGGCGATTCCGTAAGGAAAAAGTACAATCCTATAGTGAAAGCAATGCGTTCAACACCAAAACCGATTATTTGTCGCTTAAATGGGGTTGCTGCTGGAGCTGGTTGTTCACTCGCATTGGCATCTGATATTATTATTGCCTCAGAAAATGCATCCTTGATAGAAGTTTTTGTAAATATTGGACTTGTTTTGGATAGTGGTTCATCTTTTTTCCTTCCAAGAATTGTCGGAACACACAAAGCTTTTGAAATGTGTACACTCGGCAGTAAAGTAAGTGCCGCAGAAGCGAAAGAGCTTGGAATTGTTTACAAAGTCGTACCAGCAGAAGATTTAGACGCTACTGTAAAAGAATTGAGCGACCATTACGCAAAAGCACCTACAAAAGCCATCGGTTTAATCAAAAAAATGATCAATCAATCATTTCAGTCTGATTTAGAAGAAATGTTGGAATGTGAGGCCAATTACCAAGAAATTGCTGGTCATAGCCAAGATCACAAGGAAGGAGTCACTGCCTTTCATGAAAAGCGCAAACCTAAGTTTGAAGGGAAATAATAAGCCGATTTTAAATTTTTTAATTTTTTTTGTTGTATTTTTTGGAAAAATGAAATTTTTTTTGCAGAAGGTGCCTTCTTCCTATAGAAAGGTTGCGAGGTAGTTTTGCGAGGTGATTTTCCAACCCAAGTTTGAAGAAAAGTATTGGTTTTTATCTATTTTATTTAAACGTTTTTAAACTTATTCCTTCGAATTATTGTAAAATGATATACGTGGAGCATAAGAACGGTAAATAGGTCGCCTCGAAGTCGGACGCATTGCTTAATTGCGACTTATTTTCAATTTACTCACTAAGTTGGGCATAATATTCGTTCTAAGCTTTAAGTACTTGAACCTAAGTAAATCAGAAAAAGATGATTTCTGAATACCTGATCGCTTTTGTTCGAGTGCTTGATAATATTTTTAAGGATTTGAGAACTAATAAATCTTTAGGTTATTTGTTATTCAAATCCAAAAAAGAGTCTACATAATACTACTCATCATAATCCAATAATTTTATGAATGTAAAATCATTCATTTTTACTTGTTTTTTATTTGCAACAGTCTCAGGACTTTCTGCACAGATGTCTTTTATAACCAACAAAGGACAATCGCCAGAGAATGTGAATTATGAATTCCGTTTGCCAAATGGAAAGGTCTTTTTTGAAGACAATCAATGGACTTTTAATTTTATAGAAAGACCAAATAACCATAAACATCACAATCACAAGCATCATGGCCATAAACATAATCATGGTAAACAGGAGAGAGCCAAAGGGCATGCTTTCAAAATGAATTTTCTTGGAGGCAGAGAAAATGCCTATATCAAGCCAGAAATGAAGGAAGCATTTCACCACAACTATTTTATTGGAAATGACCAGAGCAAGTGGGCAGGCAATGTGCCGCTTTACAAACAGATTACTTATTTTGAAATGTATGAATGTATTGACTTAAAAGTTTATAGTACTGATGAGTCTTTAAAGTATGACTTCATTGTTCATGAAGATGGTGATCCTACTAATATCCAAATTCAATATGATGGAGTAGATGATATTTATATAAAAGATAAAAACCTGATTATAAAAACATCTGTCAATGAAATCACAGAGTTAAAACCTTACGCCTATCAAATATTAAAAGGAAGAAGAAAAAAAATCCATTGTGATTTTCATTTGGATAAAGAAAGGAAAATTGTGAGTTTCAAATTTCCAAGAGGCTATAAGTTAGATGAAACACTGATCATTGACCCTGACCTTATTTTTTCTTCATACTCTGGCTCTCCCGATGATAATTGGGGCTATACTGCCACTTATGATGATGATGGTAACCTTTATGGTGGAGGTATTTCTTTTGGAACAAAATATCCAGTACAATCTGGAAGTTATGATACGCAGTTTAATGGTGGAGATTGTGATATAGCCATTAGTAAATTTAATCCTACAGGTACAGACTTGGTCTATTCTACCTTTATAGGAGGGAATAGTACAGAATTGCCGCATAGTATGATTGTAAATAGCAAAAATGAATTAGTTATTTTTGGAACCAGTGGCTCTTCAAATTACCCGGTAACTTCTAATGCTTATGATAAAAGTTATGCTGGCGGGCAAGGTGTAAGTATAAATTTGGACTATTTAGAATTTCCTACAGGTTCAGATATAATTGTAACAGTATTGAATCAAGCGGGCAGTGCTTTGGTTGGCTCTACCTATTTTGGTGGAACCAGAGTGGATGGATTAAATATTACTGCTAATAATGGTATTGATTCTACAGCATTAGGACTGTTTATTAATTATGGAGATCATGCTAGGGGAGAAGTTAACTTGGATGAAAATGATAATATCTACATAGCGTCATCAACTTTTTCAACATCTATTTCAGGCACCAATAATTTGCAACAAAACCATTCTGGGTTGGCAGATGGAATAGTTGCAAAATTTTCTCCTGATGTTTCAAATCTTAACTGGTTTACTTATTTAGGAGGTTCAAGACATGATGCAGCTTATTCACTAAAAGTGCACCCAGAAACCAATGATGTATATGTTTGTGGAGGAACCCAAAGTACCAATATGCCTGCCACAAATGGTTTGAATAGCTCTTTTAAAGGCGGCTCTTCTGATGGATATGTAATTAGAATAAATAATGCTGGAAATACATTTTTAGGAGGAACATATATTGGTACAGATAAATATGATCAGGTGCATTTTGTTGAGATTGATATTTATGGAGATATTTATGTTACCGGGCAAACAATTGGAGCCTTTCCCGTTTCGGTTGGTGTTTATAGTAATATAGGATCATCGCAATTCATTCAAAAATTGAATCCAACATTGACAACTAATTTATGGTCTACCGTGTTTGGAAATGGAAAATCAGATATAAACATTTCACCAACAGCATTTTTGGTAGATGTTTGTGGAAGGATATATGTATCAGGTTGGGGGGGAGAAACCAATACTGGATCTGGAATAGGGTTTATTGGCAATACAGAGAATATGTTTACATCAGAAGATGCATTTCAGCGAAATACAGATGGAAGTGATTTCTATTTTATTGTATTTGAAAAAGATGCGAAAGAAGTTTTGTATGCCACTTATTTTGGAGGAAGTAACAACACAGGAGAACACGTAGATGGCGGAACAAGTCGATTTGATAAAAATGGAATAATCTATCAAGCTGTTTGTGCAGGTTGTTTTGGGGCAAATGATTTTCCCACTACAGAATCAGTATGGTCAAGAGAAAATGGATCAGAAAGATGTAATCTAGGAGTTATAAAATTTAATTTTGACCCTAAAATCATTGAAGTGAATGGAGAAATATCGCCTCGGCAAACGGGTTGTGCGCCTTTCAAAACGAAGTTTAACTTTTCTTCGACTTATGGAGAAGAATATTATTGGGATTTTGGCGATGGATCTACTTCAACAGATGAAAGTCCTGAACATGAGTTTACAGAGATAGGCGAGTTTAATGTGACAGTTGTTGTCATTGATTCTACAACTTGTAATATTCGGGCGGAAGACACTATCAAAGTTATCGTGCCAGATAGTAGTAATTTTTATGAGCCTGTTTTTGATTTTCAATTGCCAGATAGATGTGACTCTACTTATAGTGTAGGTTTTACCAACCTGTCAACTTACGAATTTAATTTGTCAGAATATAATTTTACTTGGGATTATGGTGATGGCGATACTTCTAAAGTATTTGAAGAAGTTCATTTTTATGATCAGCCAGGTACTTACACGGTTTCGCTCAGAATGAAGCAAAATAGTTGCCCTGAAGATACGGTATCACAAACTTTGGTGTATTTACAAGAGGTGCCTTTAGTTGATGCAAGTTTTGACATTCCTGACAAAGGTTGTATTCCCTTGCCAGTTGTAGTTTCTGCATTAGACGATGCTCAAGAATATATTTGGGACTTCGGCGATGGAACAAGTTATAGCGGCGAAAAAGTAGAACAACATGTATATCAAAATATAGGAGACTACACAATAACGCTAACAGCAAGAGACGATACAACGTGTAATATGATTGATGTCGTTTCTCAAGATATAGAGGTTTTTGGACAGCCCGTTGCTGCATTTACTTATGATCAGCCAACTCCTTATATTTTGGTGGATATAACTTTTGTCAACTTCAGTGAACCAGATGACATTGAATATTTTTGGGATTTTGGAGATGGCTCAACATCTATTGAGAAAAATCCAACACATAGCTATACAAAAACAGGAGATATTGAAGTTTGTTTGACGGCAACGCAGCCAGTAGGGAAGTGTGATAGTACCGTATGCGATATAATATATATTGATGATGCCTTTAAATTTCAAATACCTACAGCTTTTTCTCCCAACGGTGATGGGGTGCATGATGTATATAGGATAAATGGTTTTGGAGTAGAGGAGTTTGAATTATACATATTCAACAGATGGGGCGAAATGGTTTACAGTTCCAATAAATTTGATGATAAATGGGATGGGGTATTTAAAGGAAAGGAACAGGAAATTGGTGTTTACTTGTATTATCTTGAAGCAACTGTAGCAGGAGGAAAAACCTATACTGATAAAGGAAATATTACATTGATAAGATAATGTGTTTAAGTAAATGTTCAACTTATCTGTCAATGAGTTTGTCTAATTATAAACTGTTGGTATGAAACTTGAACCATTAAACAAATACCTGAAATTTGTCAGTGCCTTTATGGCAATATTCAGTTTGTTGTGGATTTACTTTGGAAGCCTAGACCCTTTTGGTATTTATGATAACTTAATGGCAGAAAAGTTTTTTGGTAGAAATGAATTGTCATTAGAGGAAAAGAAAGTATTTCAATTTGCAGTTGTACCACTTGGCGCCACTTCCGCAGCATTTTTTGTATTGCAATATTTGGTAGCGCATTATGCTTATGCAAATAGAGAGAGATGGGCATACAATGCAATAGTAATTTCGTTTCTATTTTGGTTTTTTGTGGATACTATTTGTAGTATTTATCACGGTGCTTACTTCAATGTTTTCCTTGCAAATATTTCCGCATTGGTTTTAATGTTGCCCTTTATCCTTTTTGGGAAGAAAGCAATTGAAGCGCCTCGTTAGCGATGGTGTCTGCTGCATTTGCTACAGCTAAACTTTTAATATTCGTACTTAATTTTTGTTGAAGATTTTCATTTTCCAAAAGATCAGCAACAAGGCTAGGTAGTTTTTCTTGTGCCTCCTTGTCTCGCATCATCAGAGCTGCATCTTTATCAACCAATGCCATTGCATTGTGCGTTTGATGGTCTTCTGTTACATTTGGGGAGGGCATAAAAATAACAGGTTTGCCCGCAATGCAAAGTTCTGCAATAGTCAGCGCGCCAGCCCTTGCAATGATAACATCTGCCGCAGCATAAGCCCAATCCATTCTTTTTACAAAAGCCATTGTTTTAATGTTTGGATCGTTCGTTTCAGACAATTTGTTTATTTCATCAATATAAAATTTACCCGTTTGCCAAATGACCTGAACGTCTTTTTCTTTGAAATAGGGTAAGCACGCTTTAATGCCTTCATTTATGCCTCTTGCACCCAAACTTCCACCCGTTACAAAAACAGTTTTTTTATTTTCTGACAAACCAAATTCTTTAATCCCTGCTTGCTTGTCAAAAGTAGATTCTGAAATGGCAGCACGCACAGGATTTCCCGTCATAATGATTTTCTCAGATGGAAAAAATTTATCCAAACCATCATAAGCAACACAAATTTTTTGAACCGTTTTCGATAAAATTTTATTGGTAATCCCAGGATAAGAATTTTGCTCTTGAATCAAACTAGGAACGCCCGACCAAGAAGCCGCTTGCAACAATGGACCACTCGCATATCCACCCACACCAATTGCAAGATCAGGTTTAAACTGCTTGATTATTTTTCGTGCTTTGAATAAACTGGAAAGGACTTTAAAAGGAAAAGCTAAGTTGCCAAAGGTCAGTTTTCTTTGCAATCCACTGATCCACAAACCTTCGATTTTATAACCAGCTTCAGGAATTTTCTGCATTTCCATTCTGCCTTTTGCTCCAACAAAAAGCAACTCTATATCAGGTATTTGCTTTTCCAATGCCTGCGCAATGGCAATAGCGGGGAAAATGTGTCCACCAGATCCCCCGCCTGAAATTATTACTTTCAATTTTTTATGCTCTGCCAAAATTTAAACCTCCAAGTTTTCGTTTTTTGATTGGTTCGTCTCGCTCTTTCTTTTGCGGTTGTTTCTTCCGCTTTTTAGGACCATTTACTTCCGTATAATGATCCACACTCAATATGACGCCAATCGCCAAACAGGTAATTAAAATTGAGGTTCCACCCCGACTAATGAGTGGCAGTGTAACTCCCGTAACAGGTAATAAACCTACCGTTACACAAATGTTCATCATAGCTTGAATAACGAGGCTGAGGGCTAAACTGATAGCCAACAATCCACCAAAGGTGCCTTCACTTTTAGTAAAAATAAAAATGCATCTGTAGAAGAAATAAAGATACAATCCTATGACAATCAGTGCACCCAAAAAACCATATTCTTCAGCTATTACAGCAAAAATATAATCAGAGTATGCCTCAGGTAAGAAGTTTTTTTGTTGTCCCTTACTTGGTCCTTTGCCAATAACACCGCCATTTGCAATGGCAATATAGGCCATCTTTTCTTGATATTGATAGTTGTTTTTATCAGTCGAAAAGAAATTGTCTTTGTAAGAAAGTACCCTCTTTTTCCAAACATCCTGACGACCGATAAGCATAGAGTCAGGTGCTTTCAATAACCAAGTAAAAAAGATGGTTAAAGAAACCATTCCTATGGTGAAAAGCCCTAGAATGTATTTGAAATTAACCCTGCCGATTATCATCATTATAAAACTGGTAATGAGAATCAACATAGCTGTTGAAAAATCTGCCAATATAATTAAAGAGCAGATACCCAAAACAGGTAAAAGGATAGGCAAAAGTCCATCTTTGAAAGTCTTTATCTTCTTCTGATTTTTACTGATTACCCTTGCCAAATAAATGATTAAAACGAACTTGGCTATTTCGGAAGGTTGGAATTGATTGCCCAAAACAGTGAGCCACCGACCATCTTTGCCAATAAGCAGGGTAACGAGGAGTAAGGGGAAACAGAGATAGAGCAGCCATTTGGCAACCCAAGAATAATTATTGTAATCTACCTTGTGCGCAATAAACATAAATCCTAAACCAATAAATAGGAAAATAGCATGCCTAAAAGCATAGTATTCCACAGAGTTGCCGCCAAGGCTTCTAAATGCCAATGATTTGGTGGAAGAGTAAACTGCCAAGATTGAGAACATAGCAATAAAGAGTACGAATAACCATATTCCTTTATCACCTCTCAGTTTAAAGAGCTGTTTGATGTCCATAGCGCGAGTAGTAAGTTTTGTGATAAATTGCCTCAACTCAATTTATCTTTTCCTCAAATTTATAAAGTTTGTTATACAATCTTGTCATAAACACTTTAAAATAATGTATTTATGTTAGTTAAATACACTACTTCCAGTTTACAAAGTTGCTATTTTATAAACAAAAGGAGTTGTTGTTGTTTTATATCTTGTGAATTTAAAGAAAAATACATTCATAAGGAACTGTAGAGATATAAAATTGGTAAAAATAATTGGACTGAAGTGATGACTTCCAATACCCTTGCCAAAAAAATGTATTTCCAATGAATAATCCTAAAGTGTCAATAAACAGGGAGAAAATTAGTGAAAATAATTGGACTGAAGTGATGACTTCCAATAACCTTGCCAAAAAGAGTATCTTTTAAATTTTTTAACTCTTCAATCTGTCCGAAATACTAGCGACAGCTTTCTTGAATTTTCTGCCTCTGTCTTCATAATTGTTAAACAGATCAAAACTGGCACAAGCGGGAGACAATAAAACACAGTCGCCCGAATCCGAATGTTTAAATGCCCAATCAACGGCTTTTTGAGTGTCTTGGAAATCTGCAATAGGTAAACCAAAATCTTTAAAGCAAGTAAGGATCTTCTCATTGTCTTTGCCTAATGCTACAATGCATTTTACCTTAGCCCTTACTAAATCAAATAAAGCTGAATAATCGTTCCCTTTATCTTTTCCGCCAACAATCCAAACTATTGGTTGGTCGATAGTGTCTAAAGCATATTTTACAGAAACTACATTGGTAGCTTTGGAATCATTTACAAATTCGATTCCGTTTATGACTTCGACTTTTTCCATTCGGTGTTCGATATTCGCAAATGACTGAAATGTATTTTGAATTATATTGTCGGGAACGTCTAAGATCAAAGCGACAATACCAGCTGCCATCATGTTCAAATGGTTGTGTGGACCTTTCAGTGATAATGTTTTGGTGTCAAGTGTTAATTGTCGGGTTTGGTGCTTTATGTAAAGTGCGTCATTGATTTTTTTCGCGGATAAATTTTTGTCTTGATGAGGCTCTAGTGAGAAGGCATATTTTATCGCTTCAATTTTTGTTTTTTCGATTTGCATTTGAGATCCTTCATCTTCAAAGTAATAAATGAAGTGATCCGAAACTTTTTGGTTTTGTGTGATTTTTAGTTTTGATTCAGCATATAGCTCAAAACTGTTTTGATAACGATCAAGATGGTCAGGCGTGATGTTTGTCAAAATAGAAATGTCGGGTTTGAAATTTTTAATATCATCCAACTGAAAACTGCTAACTTCAATAACATAAAAATCATAATTTTTTTCAGCAACTTGCTTGGCAAAACTGAATCCTATATTCCCAGCAAGACCAACATTGAAACCAGCATTTTTCAAAATTTCAAAAATTAGACTGGTGGTTGTGGTCTTTCCGTTGCTTCCAGTTATGGCAATAATTTTGGAATTGCAATGTCTAAATGCAAACTCAATTTCAGAGATGATTTCTATACCAGCGGCTCTGATTTTTTGAATTAGTGGAACGTGTTCTGGAATGCCTGGGCTTTTTACAATCAAATCAGAAGCTAAAACACGATCTTCCGAATGTTGTTCTTGCTCCCAGTCTACACCAAGTGCGTTTAGTTCTTTTTGGTTTTTTAATGAGATATTTCCCTTATCAGAAACAAAAATGTTGTAATTTAATTTTTTTGCAAGGTAAGCACTGCCAATACCACTTTCTCCAGCCCCCAGAATTGTTAGTTTCATTGTTTTCGTTCAGTATGATTTTTCGTCTTTGTAGTGAAATTTATTCTTTGAATTAAAATTCAATTTTGTCTTTCGTTTTTCCTTTATTCAGCATTAAACTCGAATTTTGGTCTTTGTATTTAACGTGAACAATATTGGTCTGTGTTTCAAGAATATCTATAAGAAGATTATTTTCAACAGTTAGAGAAGAAATGTTTTTTATGTTTTTAGCTTCCAGGTAACACCAAGTAATATCAAGCTCTACTTCTTTACCTAGAAATTCAAGATCAATGTCCTTTCCATTTTGGGAAAGTTCGAAATTTTCAATAACATAGTTTTTTATGAAGTCAGTAGAAGATTCATGCTCTTTTTCATTACCCAAATTCAATTCCACATTTTCAAATGTTTCAATGGCATTTTCAATATCGTCTGTAAACATTTTCACAGTTATCTCTAAAGATTCATTTTTAGGATTGTGATCAATCTGCGTTACTGAAATGTAAAATTCATGCGTGAAAAACAGGCACAATGTTATCAATAATTTTAACATAAATTTTTTTTAAACTAAAATATGATTCGCAATTCATGGCGAATCTAAGTTTCAAGTATGCAGCAATAATTATACATCCGTCCTCTTTTTCCCTTCTTCACTCATTGCTCTTAATTTTTTTCTTTTGAGGGATTTAATAAAATCCACTTTTCTAAAACGCAAAGCCGACCAATCTTCGTCTATTGCCACTATTCTCACCCCTTCAAAACCCATTTCTCCAAGAAAAAGCCAGGCATCACTATCTCTATTGATGTCTGATTTGTATTTTTTTGAAGATTTTTTAGGATATGCAACCCAAAAAACGATGTCGTACTCTTGTTCAAGTGTTGGACTCACTTTTTGGGAAATGGTTTTCAGCTCTTTTTCATTTTCAGCAAAAAATAATAGAAATTGGTAGTTTTTGCGCTTATAATATTTCAAATCTACCTTGGTAAGCTCTTTTAAATCTCCAATAAATGTCTTAGTTGAAGGAGGAGCATTTAAAATACAAACCAATTCTTGATCTTTGAAGTTGAGTTTTTTAAAAACAGGATTCATTTTGTAATTTTTAATCAAAATCATCGAAATCTTCAAATTCGTCCTTAAGTTCGTCAATCTTTCGACGATCTCGTTTGGTTGGGCGTCCATCACCACGTTTTCTGTAAGCAACGGGAAAGTCAAAAAAGGCTGCATCTTTTTTAGAAAATGTTGGCTTTGGTGGCGGAGGTGGAGATTGGTCTATAAAGCAATCTGCTACCATACTTGCAGACAATCTTTTTTCAATCAATCGTTCAACTTTGTATATAATAGTAAGCGGTCCTTTTCGAATGGTAACTGTCTCACCAACAGTTAATTGCCTGGAAGCTTTAACACTTGCATCCTTTATTTTAACCTTACCAGCATTACAGGCATTGGTCGCTAATGTCCGAGTTTTAAAAACCCTTACTGCCCACAACCATTTATCAATTCTTACCTTTTGGAGTTCTGCCATAACACAAAAATACTTATATTACAGCAAATTTAATTCAATGAGGTCTGTGGTTCTAATCTTTAAACTAATAATATTATTAACAATAATGATCGCCTTAATATTGGGCAGTCTAATTCTTTATGCAACTGTCACCAATTATGAACCAGAAGAATTGACAAAAGAGACGCCCGTTGGGACAGCAGATGCTGTTATTGAAACCAATGAACTTTCTTTCTTAATCTGGAATTTAGGCTTTTGCGGTCTTGGAGCAGAATCGGATTTTTTCTATGATGGCGGTGAAATGGTTATTCCACCTAAGGAAAATGTAGAAAAGAATTACGCAGGAGAAGAAGCCTTTTTGAAAACAATGAATGATGTTGACTTTATTATGCTCCAAGAAGTTGATTTTGGATCGAAAAGAAGCCATTACATCAATGTCGAAGAATCACTTTCCAAAGCTTTTCCAAATAGAAACCTTTGTACTGCACTCAATTACAATGTTCAATATATTCCTATTCCATTTACATGGCCAATGGGAAAGGTAAACAGCGGATTGATGACGATGACTTCTTATAAATCTACTGAAAATACCCGATATCAATTTCCTGGAAATTTTGGTTGGCCGAAAAACCTGTTTTTCTTAGATCGTTGTTTTTTACTACAAAGATTTCCTGTTAAAAATGATAAAGAATTGGTGGTTATTAATACTCACAACTCCGCATACGACGATGGAAGTTTGAAAGCGAAGCAAATGGAGTATTTAAAAAATATTTTAGAAACAGAATATGCAAAAGGCAATTACATTGTTGTGGGCGGAGACTGGAATCAGTTACCACCAGGTTTTAACCCAAGTGTTTTTGACAAGCCAGGACAAGACAAAAAAGTACATGAGCGAGCAATTGATTTTGACTACATGCCAGAAGGTTGGACTTGGGCTTATGATCCAAGAGTTTCAACGAATAGAAAGCTCAATAAGCCTTATGATAAAATGAAAACAAAAACCACTTTGATTGACTTTTATTTACTGTCTCCAAATATTCGACTACAAGAGGTTAAAGGTTATGATTTGGATTATCAATTCACCGATCATCAACCAGTGAGAATGACAGTTGGATTAGAATAAACGTCGAAATAATATGGACGAAAAAATACAAACATTGCATC